>JAUYTA010000947.1 GCA_030695265.1 Bacteroidota bacterium | reverse complement strand
ATAAAATTCAGGAAATATTTGACCTGCGCCCGGCAGCCATTGAAAGCAGGCTTAAATTACGCAACCCGATTTACCGCGAAACAGCAGCTTATGGCCACATGGGACGTCAACCAATTACAGTGACCAAAGTGTTCGAATCGCCATACAATGGACGGATTGAATTGGAAGTGGAACTTTTCACATGGGAAAAGCTCGACTATGTTGACCAGATAAAAAGTGCTTTCGGCATCTGATCCGTAAAAGCTCATTTATTTTTGCACCGGCATTCACGAATTTGCATTCTTTATGAAGACATACTCAGCAAAACGCCTATCGTTATTTATCACTGTTTTGTTACTGATTTCCAATTTCGGATTCTTCCTGGTTCAATCGAAGAAAGATTTCGGGTCTGTTTTCTCCATCCTGTTCATTTGCCTCTTTGGCGCTGTTTCTTATTTTCTCGTTCTTTTTATCCTGAACAGGTACATCAACGAAAAGATAAATCCGATTTACAAGACAATTCGCGAAGTTCCGGTAAGTGGAAGAAAAGAAAAGGTGGGTTCTACCAACATTTCCGATGTACAGAAAGATGTGGAAGAATGGGCAAAAAACCAAACCCAGGAAATCACACGATTGAAAGACCTTGAGCGATACCGCAAAGAATTTGTGGGCAATGTTTCGCACGAATTGAAAACCCCGATTTTCAACATTCAGGGCTACGTTCTCACCTTGCTCGAAGGTGGAATCGACGATCCGAAAATCAATAAATTATACTTGCAGCGAACCGAAAAAAGTATCGACCGGATGATCTCGATTGTGGAGGATCTGGAATCGATTACCAAACTTGAATCGGGCGAATTAACCTTGAACCTTGTCAATTTCGACATGGTAAAGTTAACCGAAGATGTGTTCGAGTTGGCACAAATGCTTGCAAATGAGCGGAATATCACTCTTCAGTTTATCACAAAAACAGACAAACCCGTGATGGTGAAGGCTGACAAAAAACGGATCATGGAGGTGATGAACAACCTGGTAGGCAACGGCATCAAATACGGAAAAAAACGCGGACATGTTAAAGTTGGGTTCTACGATTTGCACGAAACCGTTCTGATAGAAGTAAGTGACAATGGCATTGGAATGGATAAAAGTGATTTGCCCCGTGTCTTCGAACGCTTTTACCGGGTCGATAAATCGAGGTCGCGCGAGCAGGGAGGAACCGGGCTTGGTTTATCAATCGTGAAGCATATCATCGAAGCACACGATCAAACCATCAATGTAAAAAGCATTGCCGACAAGGGAACCACATTTACATTCACGCTCGAAAAAGCCAAATAAACGGCAATATTTATTTGGTTTAAAACACCTTCTGTCTCCTGAATACAAATAAATGAACCATAAACACGTTAGTCTCAAATGAAATTGCTAATTTTCAGCCGTTTTTCAAATAAGCCTTGAGATTACATATACTTCTAAATTCTAAATCAAATTTACTATGAGCGACAGTCAATATAAAATTCTGCTGGTTGATGACGAAGTTGATATTCTGGAGTTTATCAGTTATAACCTGGAAAAAGAAGGATACAAAGTTTACACTGCACAGAATGGTGCCGAAGCAATCAAGGTTGCAG
>JAUYTA010000939.1 GCA_030695265.1 Bacteroidota bacterium | reverse complement strand
TGAAATCCATCAATTTCTCATTCAGCTTTTCAGGTACCTGAACGCTAAATATTTTGCCGATTTTACAATGAGCGATGAAGGAGAATATTGGGAAACGAATGATTTGACCTTGCTGAAAAGGAATTTTAAAAGATACACTGAATTAATCGATGGTTTTGTATCGGCAATCGAAAGCATTCCAATCAAAGCTGGCGAAGATGTTGAATCCTATTTTTTAAGGCTGATGAAAGAAATCAACGATAAAAAGAACCGGGAAGAATGATGTGTCTGCATACTCAGCGGGTGACTAAAAGAAGTCACCCGCTGAGTACAAATATTTCGTTTGAACAACTTCTGTACTCATTCGTTTTGAAGGGTATGAGAAAATATACATTATCAGGAATGGTTCTGCTTGCAATGATAGCTTGCAACCGACCATTATCGCAAAAACAAAACAATAAGTCAGGAGATGAAAAGTCAGCCACAGATACCACCCTTTTATGTTGTTCTAATATCCCTTCACGTTTTGGCACCCAAAATGTTTCTGGTGTTGATTCTCTAAATTCTGCCACTGCCGATCTCTCAGTAATGGTACTGATAAAAGGCGGCAGGTTTTGGATGGGCGGCGACAGCATTTGGGGCAGACCAGATGAGTTTCCACGCCATCAGGTAGAAGTTTCATCGTTTTACATGGACGTTCAGGAAGTAACAAACAAACAATTTAAAGCGTTTGTGGATGCGACCGGATACATTACCACTGCGGAAAAAAAGCCCGACTGGGAAGAATTGAAATTACAGGTTCCGCCCGGAACACCCAAGCCATCTGACGATATGCTGGTAGCTGCTTCGCTGGTTTTCACACCTCCCAACCGTCCGGTTATGCTCGACAATGCATCGGCCTGGTGGGCATGGGTTCCTGGAGCGAATTGGAAACACCCGGAAGGTCCAAAAAGTAATTTGACAGGAAAAGACGATTATCCGGTGGTGCATGTTTCGTGGGAAGATGCGATGGCATATTGCCGGTGGGCAGGAAAACGATTGCCTACCGAAGCTGAATGGGAATTTGCTGCACGTGGCGGACAATTGGATGCCATTTATCCATGGGGAAATGAACTGATTACAAAAGGAAAGAAAAAAGCGAATGCCTGGGATGGAAATTTTCCGAATAAAAATACAGGACTGGATGGATATGTGGGTGCAGCTCCGGTCAGGCAGTTTGCGCCAAATCAGTTTGGTTTGTACGATATGGCCGGAAACGTATGGGAGTGGGTTTCCGATTGGTACACAGCCGATTATTATCAGGAATGTATGAAAAAAGGTGTAGTTATGAATCCTCAGGGACCATCGAAATCACTCGATCCTGATGAGCCTTATGGCCAGAAAAAGGTGGTTCGGGGCGGTTCTTTCCTTTGTAACGATGATTATTGCTCCGGATTCAGGATTGGCGCACGCATGAAAACAAGCTGGGACACAGGGCTGAACCATACCGGTTTCAGGTGTGCTGTGACGGCTGCGGAGAAATAGGCGAGTGGGAGAAAGGGCGAGTGGGCGAAAGGGCGAGTGGGAGATAAGGCGAGAGGGAGAAAGGGAGAAAGGGCGAAAGGGCGAGTGGGAGAAAGGGCGAGAGGGAGAAAATGAGAGAGGGAGAAAATGAGATGTTTGGTTTGAATGATAATTTTGTCAATATCCTTTGCCGTCTGGCTTTAGCCGACGGATATTAATAAAAAATCCTGCCGCATTGGCAGGATTTTCTTTATCAGATTTTCAGCAGCAATTTACATGATCAGTTTGTAGCCTTTGCCATGAACGTTGATGATTTCCACCTTTGGATCGTCTTTCAGATGTTTCCGGAGTTTGGTAATGTAAACGTCCATACTTCGGGCATTGAAATAATTGTCGTCGATCCAGATGGTTTTCAGGGCAAAATTACGTTCAAGCACTTTGTTTGCATTGTTGCAAAGTAAACGCAGCAATTCGGCTTCCTTGGTGGTCAGTTTTACTTCTACCTCTCCTCCTGAAAGGATTTGCTTGCGCGAATCGAAAGTGTAAATGCCAAGTTTGTAAATGGCATCCTCGTGCGAATTGGTATCCTGCATCACGCGCCGCATGATCGCTTCAATGCGGAAGATCAGCTCTTCCATACTGAAAGGTTTGGTGATGTAATCGTCGGCTCCGATTTTGAAACCTTCAAGCACATCTTCTTTCATGTTCTTCGCGGTAAGAAAGATAATCGGAATGTCCATGTTGAGCAACCTGATATCTTTGGCCAGCGAAATACCGTCTTTTTTCGGCATCATGATATCCAATATACAAAGGTTGTAAGGCTGATTTTTTGTATAACCTTTGTACGCTGCTTCACCATCGGGATATAAATCGGTTTCATATCCTTTGGCGATGAGATATTCTTTCAGCAATAATCCAAGGTTTTCATCATCCTCGGCCAATAGCAATTTTACTTTTTTTTCCATGTTCTTGTATGTTTATCGGAAAATATATCATGAATTTTGTTCCTTTATTTAAGTCACTTTCCACCTTTATTTTACCATGGTGAGCGTCAATAATCTTTTTCACATAGCTTAATCCAAGCCCGAATCCTTTCACATCGTGCACATTTCCGGTAGGAACGCGGTAGAACCGCTCAAAAATCTGGCCAACATATTCTTTCTGAATTCCAATACCGTTGTCTTTCACCGAAATAACCAGAAAATCGTCTGTTACTTCCGTTGAAATATGAATCTTAGGTTCGTCTTTACTGTATTTTACTGCGTTGTCGAGCAAGTTAAACAAAACATTGGTAATATGCACATCATCACCTTTAATGATTGAAGGTTCAGCAGCTAAATTGCAGGTTAACTCTCCGTTTTTTGATTTTACCCGAAGTTCGAAGTTTAAAACTACAGAAGTAATCAAGGCATTTAAATTTACTTCCTTGAACTTAAGTTTTAGTTTGCCTTCGTTAAAAACAGCCATTTGCAGTACTTTTTCAACCTGGGTTGTCAATCGTTTGCTTTCCTGATAGATAATTCCGGAGATATGTTCGATGGTTTTAGGTGTATTGGCTACGGTATTGTCACGCAGCATCTGACTGGCGAGCGAAATGGTTGAAATGGGCGTTTTCAGCTCGTGAGTCATGTTGTTGATGAAATCGTTTTTGATGATCGATAATTTTTTCTGTCTAAGGATGATCAGTATTGTGAAAATAAAAATGCCAATCAGCATTGTGGTAAGTACAATGGTGGGGATAACCAGGATGCCGGTTTGTTTAAGCAGGTAACCATCCCTTTTTGGGAAATATAGATATAGATAATTTGGCTTTTTTAAATCGGCTAAGTCGTTGGGAAATAACAGTGCAGGATATTCTTTCTGTTGGCGGGGAGTGTAATTTTTCACTCCAAAGATTCCTTTTTCTTCTCCTCTGTAAAATGTTTTTACTGCATATTTAAAATCAAGCGTTACTCCTGAATTTTTCAACTCTGTTTTAATCAGGCGTCCCAGGGTTTGAGCCTCAATTCGCTCTTCAATTGGTAAACTTGAAAGCATTACCGCAATTTGAGTCACCTGAAGCATTTGCGCCCATCGGTTCATCCTGTTTTCGTATTGCTGGCTTACATAGCCGTCATAGTCATGAATGATGTCAAATGCATTCGGAAAATCGCCCGGTTTGCCTCTTTCAATCGGTTTTTCTATTGGAGGTTCTCCATAACCAATCGTAAGTTCTTCACTGATGATATTTCCTGAAGCGCGCTGTGAATACTGAAAGGAGAGTTGAATGTTTTGCTGGTTAACAGCGCCTGGATTGGTGCGTTGCAGATTGTTGTTTGGGAATACTCCGGTATTGCGGGGCGCAAACAATTTTTTCGAATGCTCGTTCAACTTCAATGACTCTTCCATTTCAAGCCTGATGATGACTTGATTTAAGGCGCTCTTAACGGCAGCATCAAATTGTTCTTCTTTTATTTCAAGAGCTTTCAAAATTGAGTTGGTCTGAACCAGGATCAAACTGGTCATCACCAAAGCCATCAGAACTATCAATGTTAGTATAACCCTTCTGCTCATAATATTGCAAATATAACCTTTTGAAACACTGTCAATAAACACTTAACAATATTTAACACTGGATATTTTCAAGGTCAATGGCTACACCGAACCATCATCATCAGGAAAACTTTTATTGATTTTGTCGATGGCTACTTTAGATGCATTTTGCTGGGCTTCTTTTTTTGATGTTCCTGAACCTTTGCCCCAAAGTTCTTCGTTCACTTCAATGCTTGCAACAAACCAGGGTTGCTTTCCGTCGTTTTTACTTTCATCAACAGTATCGAAGGAAACTGCCCTTTTATTTTTTTGCGACCATTCAATCAGTTGGCTTTTGTAATTTGTGTTGGTGTTCTGAACTTCAACCAGATTGACATAGTTGTTCAGTAATTTGCGGGTAATGAATTTTTTTGTTTCATGAAAACCCTTGTCAAGATAAATGGCTCCAATAAGCGCTTCGAGGGTATCGCCATAAATATGACTTGATTCGATGGTGGAGGTGGTATTCGATTGGATGTAATGGTTCAGACCGATTTGGTAGGTAAGCTGGGTCAAAAAGCTGCGGTTTACAAGTTTCGAACGCATTTGTGTGAGGTAGCCTTCGTCCTGATTTGGAAACCGGTTGTATAAAAAATCGGCAATAGCAGCACCCAGAATGGCATCTCCAAGGTATTCGAGCCGTTCATTGTTAATATAATTGCCTTGCGAGTCAACCTTTGAGGCTGACTTATGAATGACTGCAATGTCGTATATCCGCAGATTGGTTGGATAGAATCCGAGTAATGATCTTAAAAACAAATAAAACTCTTTTCTAGGAGAAGAAAAGAGTTTTATTCTTTGAACGATGGTTCGTATCACTTGTATTAAATTTTCTTGAAGATAACAGTCGCATTATGCCCACCAAAACCAAACGTGTTACTTAAGGCAGTTTTGATTTTGCGTTCCTTTGCTACATTGAAAGTGAAATCGAGTTTTGGGTCAATTTCAGGATCATTTGTAAAGTGGTTGATTGTAGGCGGAATGATTCCATTCTGAATTGCAAGGATGCTTGCAATCGCTTCAACAGCTCCGGTGGCTCCCAGTAAGTGCCCAGTCATTGATTTGCTTGAACTGATGCTTATGTTGTAAGCATGTTCTTTAAATAATTTCTGGATAGCTTGTGGTTCGGCAATATCTCCCAAAGGAGTTGAAGTTCCGTGAACATTGATGTAATCGATGTCTTCAGTATTCAAACCTGCGTCTTCCAAAGCCCACTTCATGCATAAAACTGCACCACCTGATTCAGGGTCGGGAGCAGTCATGTGATATGCATCAGCCGACATGCCTCCGCCAACCATTTCTGCATAAATTTTTGCACCACGTTTTACTGCATGCTCATATTCCTCCAGAATGAGGGCTCCGGATCCTTCGCCCATCACAAACCCATCGCGGTCTAAATCAAACGGACGTGATGCCGTCATTGGATCGCCGTTTCGGGTTGAAAGGGCACGCATGGAATTAAATCCTGCCAAACCTGCAGGATTTATTGCTGCCTCTGAACCTCCGGAGATAAAGACATCCACCTTACCCATGCGAATATAATTCATCGCTTCGATAAGGGCTGTTGAGGAGGAAGCACATGCTGTTACCGTTGTGAAATTTGGTCCCCTGAATCCATAACGGATCGAAAGCAGACCGCTCGCAATGTTGGCAATCATTTTTGGAATGAAGAAAGGTGAATAACGAGGCATCTCGTTTTTGTAATTCAGCGTTTCTTCAAAGAAGGTTTCTAAGCCTCCAATTCCGGCACCCCACACAACACCTGCCCGATCTTTGTCGATCTTTTCGAGATCAAGACCAGAATCTTCCATCGCCTGCGCTGCTGCTGCATACGCATACAAAGTAAAAGGATCGTGTTTCCTGATTTCTTTTTTCTCTACGTAAATAGCCGGATCGAAATCTTTCAGCTCGCAGGCAAAAGTTGTTTTGTGTGTTGAAGCATCAAAATGGGTGATGGGGGCTGCGCCGCTTCTCCCATTTTTTAAGCCATCCCAGAATTCCTCAATAGAATTACCAAGCGGGTTTACAGTTCCAAGTCCGGTAACAACTACCCGTTTAAATTCCATAAATGTCGTTTTGTTATTATTACTTCAAATTTGCTTCAATGTGCGAGATCGCTTCGCCAACTGTTGAAATCTTTTCAGCCTGGTCATCCGGAATGGCCAAATCGAATTCTTTTTCGAATTCCATAATCAATTCTACGGTGTCAAGTGAATCAGCACCAAGGTCATTGGTGAATGATGCTTCATTGGTTACTTCACTTTCGTCAACACCTAATTTGTCAACAATAATTGCTTTTACTTTTGCTGCAACGTCAGACATAACTCTAATTTTTGGTTAATATTAAAATAGTTTCAAAAAATTCGATGCAAAGTAATAAATTTACCCCTGATATTTCAAACAAATTTTGAATTAAATAGATGAATAAAGCTTGAATGATATTGTAGTCGGATCTATATTTGAACTTTTCATTCTAAAATTCCATTTAGCATAAAACTTAAAAAATAGTACATTAAATGAAACGAATTGCCATTTTCGCCTCTGGTGCCGGTACAAATGCACAAAAGATAATTGAGCATTTTTTAAATAGTAAAGAGATTGTTGTTGATTCTCTTTGGTCGAATGATGAAAATGCCTATGCATTAATCAGGGCTGAAAAACTCGGAATTGAGACTTTTACTTTTGACAGTGATGAGTTTTACCGGTCGAATGAAATTCTGGATCGATTGTACGATCATCGAATTGACATGATAGTGCTGGCCGGATTTCTATGGTTGGTGCCACGCAACCTGACCGAATTATTTACAGTTATAAATATACATCCGGCTTTACTGCCAAAATATGGTGGAAAGGGAATGTATGGTACGAATGTTCACAAGGCTGTTTTGGCATCAAAGGACAAAGAATCAGGAATAACAATCCATCGGGTCAATCAGGATTACGATAAAGGTAAAATTATTTTTCAGGCAACCTGTCCGATATTGCCGAAGGATACTCCTGAAACACTTGCTGCCAGAATTCATGAACTGGAACATCAGCACTACCCAAGAGTAATAGAAGAAGTACTCCTTAATGATGAAGATGAAAATGCTTAAAGACTAATTTGTACCACAAATCATTCATATCTATAACAAAAGCGGTGGCAGTTGATTTCTGCGACCGCTTTTTTTTACATTTAAAACCTAAATAACCTAATCCAAAAATACTAGTTGTGAAGAGTTTGATTGAATATTTGTTGGTTGCCCTTATTTTTTCATTTAGCATTTCAAAAATGACTGTTGCTTCCGACATTAAGGAAGTATTGCCGCTAACAAGCAAAGTTATCATGGTCCATTTTGACGATGGATCAGTTACTTACCCGAATTCACTATCCGTAAGTCGATTAGTCGTAGCCGATGCCGACAATATTGCAAAATGGTCGTTTACAAGTACAGATGATGCCGATTTTTTGCTGGTCGTAAATCCGTCGAAAATTGGCCGGAAGACAAGGGGAACCGAGTTTGTGAAGGATGTGCCCTGGGGAGGAAATTCATCCGATCCGCGCACCAAGCCCTGGGCTGCCGAACATTGGGTTTACCTTGTTTTCGATAAAGAAATGAAACCAGGAAAATCGTACACCCTTAATACAGGCGCGCTGGCTAAAAATGGTTCGAGCTGGACTTTTACGTTCGATGAAAAAAGCCTTCGCAGCGAAGCGGTGCATGTCAATACATTGGGCTA
>JAUYTA010000937.1 GCA_030695265.1 Bacteroidota bacterium | reverse complement strand
TGTGTTTCAGCACATTGTTTGAGCTGTGCTGCAACGGAATATCAATGTAATGGCAAAGTTTGGGAAACGATTTAAACAGCGGCAGAATGTCCATCGGGAATTTAGTCGGGTACAAATAATGAAGGCGAATCCATTCGATGCCTTCAATTTCGGCTATTTTTTGGATCAATTCGGCCAACATTCCTTTTCCGTAAAGGTCGATTCCGTAGTAAGACAAATCCTGCGCAATCAGCAGAATCTCGCGAACGCCTTTCTTTGCAAGGTATTTGGCTTCTTTCACCAGATCGTCCATCGACTTTGATTTGTGTTTGCCGGTCATGCCCGGAATGGCACAAAAAGCACAAACACGGTTGCAACCTTCCGAAATTTTCAAATAAGCAAAATGCGAAGGCGTGGTAATTTTCCGCTCGTAAATATATTCAGGACGATAGGTTGCTTTTAATTCGCTAACCACCGCTTTCATGTCAAATTTTCCAAAAAACTTATCAACTTCAGGAACTTCCTTTTCCAAATCCAACTTGTAGCGTTCCGACAAGCAGCCCATCACATACAATTTATCAATCTCGCCGCGGCCTTTGGCTCCTACGAATTGCATAATGGTATTCACCGATTCTTCTTTTGCATCGTGTATAAAACCGCAGGTATTGATTACCACAATATCCGAATCGGTATCGTTCGAATCGTGAACCACATCAAAACCATCCATCGAAAGCTGGTTCAGTAAAACTTCAGAATCGACAAGGTTTTTTGAACAACCCAAAGTCACCACATTTATTTTTTGCTTTTTCATTTTTTTGTTTTAAACCACATAGGCACATAGTTCACATAGAAAAAAAAACTATGTGGCCTATGTGCCTATGTGGTTATTTAAATTTGCAACTAGCTAAACAGCGAATCAACGAATGCTCTTCTGTTAAAAATCTGCAGGTCGTCCATCTTCTCGCCAATTCCGATATACTTCACCGGGATTTTGAACTGATCAGAAATGCCAATCACCACGCCACCTTTTGCAGTTCCGTCAAGTTTTGTCAACGCCAAGGCAGTTACTTCAGTTGCCTTTGTAAATTGCTTGGCCTGTTCAAAAGCGTTTTGTCCGGTCGAACCGTCCAGAATAAGCAAAACTTCGTGAGGGGCATCGGGCACCACTTTTTTCATGACCGTTTTAATTTTGCTCAACTCATTCATTAAGTTGATTTTATTGTGCAGGCGACCGGCGGTATCAATAATCACCACATCAGCTCCCTGCGAGACCGCCGAGGAAAGTGTATCATATGCTACCGATGCCGGGTCGGCTCCCATTCCCTGTTTTACCAATGGAACCTGAACGCGGTCTGCCCAAATCTGAAGCTGGTCGATGGCAGCAGCCCGAAAAGTATCAGCAGCGCCCAATACAACTTTTTTTCCGGCTTGTTTAAACTGGTAGGCAAGTTTACCGATGGTGGTCGTTTTTCCAACACCATTCACGCCAACCACCATAATTACATAAGGATCTTTACTATTGGGCAGGTCAAAATCAGAAACATCGTTTGAATTGTTTTCTTCGAGCAAGCTTGCAATCTCTTCTTTCAACACCGAATTAAGCTCCGAAGTTCCCATGTATTTATCAGCGGCAACTCGTTTTTCAATGCGTTCGATGATTTTCAAAGTGGTATCTACACCAACATCAGCCGATATCAGAATTTCTTCCAGATTGTCCAGAACATCTTCATCAACCTTTGTTTTACCAACAATGGCGCGGCTAATCTTCGTAAAAACACTTTCTTTTGTTTTTGCAAGCCCCTGATCAAGGCTTTCTTTTTTCTTGCTGTTAAAAATTCCGAAAATGCCCATATTCGCTCGATTTAACTATCAACTATTTTGTAACGTGTACGATTTAATAAAAAAAGCCTTCACCAATGATGAAAGCTTTTTTTTATAGAGAGAATTGGGTCTATTTCTTGAAATGTTCTTTTACAGTTTCATTCGGAATGATTTCTTCCTGAAATGTATAAGCACCAGTTTTTTCTGATTTTACCATTTTTACAACTTTGGCGTAACCTTTACCGGCGCCTTTTTGTAACGAAGCAACTACTTTCTTTGCCATACTATTTCTTATTTAATTTCGCGGTGTACAGTAACTCGCTTTAAGTTAGAGTTGTATTTCTTTTTCTCCAGACGTTCAGGAGTATTCTTCCTGTTTTTGGTAGTAATGTACCGTGAAGTTCCGGGAACCCCGCTGGTTTTTTGTTCGGTACATTCCATGATTACCTGAATTCTATTGCCTTTTTTAGCCATTTCTTAAAGCTTTAAATAGTTGTTATAAAACCTTTTTCCTTTGCACTTTTCAATGCAGCGTTCAATCCGTTTTTGTTGATTGTACGAATTCCGTTGGCTGAAACAGTTAACGAGATCCAACGATCTTCTTCAGGAAAATAGAACTTCTTTTTGAACAGGTTAGGAAAAAATTTCCTTTTCGTTCTGCGCTTCGAGTGTGAAACATTGTTTCCCACCATCACTTTTGTACCAGTTACTTGACAAACTCTTGACATTGTCTTATTTTTTAAATCTGAAATCTCACATTTTTCAAACAGTGCGCAAAATAACTACATTTTCTTTAGATAATCAAATAGTTTTTGAAGTTTTTTCTATAATTATCAACACCTTATTGTTCAAAAATAGCAAAGCCCCTTCTATATGTTGCCAAAAATAGGTAATATTGGTCTTTCTAAATTCAAAATCAAGTGGATCAACAGCAAAATAAATACTTCCCGACAATTAAAGATGCCATTCATCTGGTGGTGCTTTAT
>JAUYTA010000935.1 GCA_030695265.1 Bacteroidota bacterium | reverse complement strand
CGAATATTTCAAACGTAATCTTTCTGACATCACTGATCAGATGGTAATCGGATTGCCTATGACTGTAAAAGTGGCTGACGATTGTTATGCTGCCATTACCGAAGCAAATATTACCGATTATGCCGGAATGTATCTAAAACAGGAAAATTCAAAAAACGAATTTTCAGTACGTTCCAATCTGGCACCTTTACCAGATCAGCCTGAAACCGGAGATAAAGTAAATTTCAAATTTCCACACAAAACTCCCTGGAGAGTAATTATGCTTGGCGATACTCCCGGGAAACTCCTCGAATCTGAAATCGTAATGAATTTGAATGAACCATGCGCCATTGCAGATCCTTCGTGGATAAAACCTGGAATTTGTGCCTGGGATCATTGGTGGAGCGGCGAAGTAAAAGTGGACAACGAAACCATCAAAAAATACATTGATCTGGCTTCCGATATGGGTTGGCCTTATCAGTTAATCGATTGGCAGTGGTATGGGTCGTTTAATAAACCTGAAGCCGATATCACCAAAGTTGCCCCACAGCTTGACATGCCTGCGATTCTGGCTTATGCAAAAAATAAAAATGTAAAATGCTGGGTTTGGCTTTACTACAGCGATGTAAACCGCACCGATTTCGATAAAGCTTGTGCCTTGTACGAAAACTGGGGTATTGCCGGTGTAAAAATCGACTTTATGGACAGCGACGATCAGGAAATGGTGAACTGGTACCACCGGATTGTAAAAACTGCGGCCAAACACCATCTGATGGTCGATTTTCACGGAGCCTACAAACCCGATGGCTGGCGAAGAACATATCCTAATCTGGTTACCCGCGAAGGCGTTTTGGGCAACGAATACAACAAATGGTCATTGCGCATTACGCCGGAACACATGACGACTTTGCCTTTTACCCGAATGTTGGCCGGTCCGATGGATTTCACTCCCGGTGGTTTTCTGAACCGTACTCCCGAAAAATTTGAAAACGGAACACCCGCGCAGGTTATGGGAACACGTGCATTACAGTTGGCTCAGTTTGTTGTTTACGACAGTCCATTCCAGGTTGCCTGCGATCATCCGGATAATTACAAAGGACAGGTAGGAACCGAATTTCTGAAAAAAGTAAAAACCATGTGGGACGATACCAAAATCCTGAACGGACAGATTGGGGAATACATAACCTCTGCACGCCGTTCAGGAAACGAATGGTTTATCGGTTCGATGA
The DNA here is from genome assembly GCA_030695265.1 of Bacteroidota bacterium. Lineage (GTDB taxonomy): Bacteria > Bacteroidota > Bacteroidia > Bacteroidales > Prolixibacteraceae > Aquipluma. The sequence continues at coordinate 1,501 of JAUYTA010000935.1, read as the reverse complement.
CCAACAGTGAAACACGGACACTCGAAATTAAACTTGATTTTCTGGGCGCCGGAAAATACAAAATGGTAGCTTTCGAAGACGCTCCGGATGCAGCAATCAATGCCGAAGATGTGATGCGTTCTTCGAAGACTGTTGTGAAAGGAGATGTTGTGAAAATCAGAATGGCGCCGGGTGGAGGTTTTGCAGCCTGGTTGGAACCTGTGAAGTAGTGTTCAGTCGCAGTATGCCGTGGGCGGCTGGCAAAATTGTGCCACTTTGCATGCTGATTTATACTATGAATGACAATTAAATGACTATTGAATGACAATCAATGACAACGTGACTTGAAACTTTGAACTTGAAACCTGAAACTTTTACAATATGCTAGAACAATTAAAACAAGAAGTCTGGAAAGCCAATCTTGATCTGGTAAAACACGGATTGGTGATTTTTACCTGGGGAAATGTGAGTGGTATTGACCGTCAGCATGGCATGGTGGTGATTAAACCCAGTGGTGTTTCGTATGATGCGATGAAACCATCAGACATGGTAGTTCTTGATCTGTACGGCAAAGTGGTGGAAGGAAACCTGAAACCATCGAGCGATGCAGCAACCCACCTGATTTTATACCGCCAGTTTCTGAATATTGGTGGAATTGTACATACTCATTCTGAATGGGCAACAAGCTGGGCACAGGCGGGTCGCGGAATTCCGGCGATTGGGACTACCCATGCCGACTATTTTTATGGTGAAATTCCTTGCACCCGGAAAATGACTGAAGCCGAAATTAAAGGTGAATACGAACTTGAAACCGGACGCGTGATCATCGAACGTTTCAAGGAATTGGATCCCGACATGATTCCCGGCGTGCTGGTCAACAACCATGCACCGTTCAGCTGGGGCAAGAATGCCGACGAAGCGGTTCACAACGCGGTTGTTCTCGAAGAAGTCGCCAAGATGACCTTCAGGAGTTTACGCCTCAATCCTGAATCCACAATGGATCAGGTATTGCTCGATAAGCATTTCCTCAGGAAACACGGAAAAGACGCGTATTACGGGCAGAAAAAATAGTTCCAAGTTTCATCCGCCAGCTGGCGGACAAGTTTCAAGTTATGCTCTGTTCATCGGACTATCTGAAATTTGGAACCAAACTTTAAACTTTAGACATTAAACTTTAAACTCAAAAACTTTAAACTATTTATATTATGACACAGCCCAAATACACCATCGGACTAGATTACGGTACCGATTCCGTTCGTTCATTGATTGTAAATACCGAAAACGGTGAAGAAGTAGCCAGTGTGGTTTTTGAATATCCACGCTGGCAAAAACAGTTGTATTGCGATGCGCCCAATAATCGTTTCCGCCAACATCCGAAAGATTACCTGGAAGGTATGGAATACACCATCGTTGAGGCGTTGAAACTGGCTCCGGCCGGTGTTGCCGAAAATGTGGTTGGAATTTCGATCGACACCACCGGATCGACACCGGTTGCTGTTGATGAAAAAGGAACGCCGCTTTC
>JAUYTA010000896.1 GCA_030695265.1 Bacteroidota bacterium | reverse complement strand
ACTTGGGTGAAGTTCAATGTTGTGAACCAATGTTCCAAGTGGTATTTCAGCCAGTGGCAATGTATTTCCTATTTCAGGTGCAATTCCGCTTCCGGTCTCGATTTTCTGGCCAACTTTTAATCCGTTGGATGCCAGCATATACCTTTTGTCACCGTCGGGATAAACCAACAGTGCAATTCGAGCGGTACGGTTTGGATCATACTGAATAGATTCTACAACAGCGGCAATGCCGTCTTTATCTCTTTTAAAGTCGATAAAACGGTATTTGCGTTTGTGGCCACCACCTATATACCTCATTGTCATGCGACCCTGGCTGTTACGACCGCCAGATCTCGTCATAGGCTTCAACAATGATTTTTCAGGTGTAGATGCAGTAATAGTATCAAACGCACCGATAATCTTGTGCCTTTGACCCGGAGTAACTGGATTTAATTTTCTTACTGCCATTTTCTATTATATATTACTGTAAAAATCAATACTCTGACCTTTTGCTATTGTTACAATAGCTTTTTTGCTCATTCCAGTACTTCCAGAGATTACACCGGCTTTGGTAAAACGTGATTTCCGTTTACCACCGTTAATCAATGTGTTTACTGATTCCACTGAAACATTGTATAAACCTTCAATGGCTTTTCGAATTTGCAATTTATTGGCGCTCCGATTGACGATAAAGCCGTAGCGGTTAAGACCTTCGGCCTGACCTGTCATTTTTTCGGTAACGATCGGTTTTATTAAAATTTCCATTTTCAAGCCTTTTAAATCTTAAACAATTCTTCAATCTTACTAATAGAACTTTCCAAAACGATTACTTTTTTTGCGTTCAGAATTTGATATGTATTTAATTCTGAGGCAGTTGTAACAGAAATGCGCTCTAAATTTCTGGAGGACAAATATATATTTTTATTTTCTTCTGCCAGTACGAAAAGGGACTTATTATCATTAATTTTCAGATTATTACTGATTTGTACCATTTCGCGTGTTTTTGGAGTTTCAAAACTGAAATCCTCAACTACCAGAATAGATTCCTCAAGGGCTTTGTAGGTTAAAGCTGATTTACGCGCAAGGGCTTTCACCTTCTTGTTAAATTTGAAATCATAGCTTCTCGGACGTGGTCCGAATACACGGCCTCCACCGCGGAATACAGGTGATTTTACACTACCTGCCCTGGCAGTACCGGTTCCCTTTTGTTTTTTGAGTTTTCTGGTACTACCAGAAATATCAGCACGTTCTTTCGAACTGTGGGTTCCTTGTCTTTTATTGGCCAGGATTTGTTTCACATCCAAATAAATGGCGTGGTCATTGGGCTCAATACCGAAAATTTGCTCGTCTAAAGTAACAGTTCTTCCGGTTTCCTGTCCTGCTGTATTTATTACTTTTATTTCCATTACTGATAAATAATTACGTATGAACCTTT
>JAUYTA010000924.1 GCA_030695265.1 Bacteroidota bacterium | reverse complement strand
GAAATCATATTTCATTGCAAATGCCAGTTGTATTGCATTTTGTGAGATGCTATTTCATATAGTTGTGTTTACAAGTTGACTAAAGTTGTTAAAACAAATCAGATATGGCAATTCCGGTATTAATGCCTCGTCAGGGGCAATCAGTTGAGACCTGTATTTTAGGTGAATGGGTGAAGAAAAAGGGTGACGCTGTGAAAATAGGCGACATCCTTTTTTCGTATGAAACAGACAAGGCATCGTTTGAGGAAGATGCCAAAGCAGATGGTATTTTGCTTGATGTTTTTTTTGCTGAAGGCGATGAAGTTCCGGTATTGGTGAATGTTGCCGTAATCGGAGCTGCCGGCGAATCAGTTGACGAATTTCGTCCGGGAGGATCAATATCCGCCGCTATTACTGAAACTCCATCTGCTGTTGCAGTTGCAGAAATGGTTTCTGCTCCTGAAGTAAAAACTGTTTCTGAGACATCAGGAAAAGTGAAGATTTCACCACGTGCAAAAAATCTGGCTGAAAAATCTGGCGTAGCTTATCAGCAATTGCAAGGTTCTGGTCCTGAAGGTCGAATTATTGAGCGCGACATTGAAGCTGCTGCTCAGGCATTGCCAAAACTGACTCCACTGGCTCAGGAAAAGGCCAAAGCAGAAGGCCTGAAAGCTGTCGAAACTGCCACAGGATTGGGCGGAAAAGCCGTTGCGAAAGACCTTATTTCGTACAATCCGGTTTACAGCGACGATTTCGAAGTGAAGAAATTGACCAACATGCGCAAGTTGATTGCAAAAGCCATGCACACTTCGCTGCAAAATTCGGCTCAGCTCACTCACCACATGAGCGCCGATGCTCGCGCCATCATGGCTTTGCGCAAAAAATATAAAAAAGCACTCGATGCCGGACAAATCTCACAAAACATCACCATCAACGATTTGGTTTGTTTCGCAGTGATTAAAGCCTTGAAAAAATTCCCTCAGGTAAATACTCATTTTATTGGCGACAGCATGAGGTGGTTCAAAAAAGTTCACCTTGGGTTGGCCGTTGATACCGACCGTGGATTAATGGTTCCGGCCATTAAAAATGCCGACGATCTTTCGCTCGAAGGTCTTTCCGGACAAATGCAGGCCATCGCCGGACAATGCCGTAAAGGCAATGTAAGTCCGGAGTTATTGGCTCCTGAAGCCGCAACTTTCACCATTTCCAATCTTGGAAATTATGGTGTTGAAATGTTTACACCTGTTATCAACATTCCGCAGACAGCCATTTTAGGCGTTTGTACCATTGTTCCTCGTCCGAAAGATTTGGGTGATGGCGTTTACGGATTTGTCCCGATGATTGGTTTGTCGCTAACTTACGATCAT
>JAUYTA010000923.1 GCA_030695265.1 Bacteroidota bacterium | reverse complement strand
ATAAATTTGGAAGAATTGAAATTGTACGGTCGGTCAAACTGGTACATCATTTCCGCCATCTCTTTTAAAATAGGAACAAATACTCCCAGAAGCTGGAGGCTCCAAAGTGGCAATACTTTTACCTTGTCAGAGGCGTTCATTTCACCGGCAAATAATGTCACCCATTCCCGGCCGGTAAGTGAGTTCATATCAACCGGTAAATTCCAGATTTGGTTATACGCATCGGTTGTATTGCCAAGAATGGCCGTGGCTTTAGCCAAATCGGGCGTGTAACCCATAGTATGAACAACATCAGCATTGCCAAACCATTGGGCAGTTTTGCCTTTTGCCAGATTATCATATACAAGGTTCATTAGTAAACTATTTTGTTTTTTTATTGGCCCGAAGAAATCAGGCGCCCTGGCAATAATGGCTTGCAGTTTCCCTTTTTCAATTTGTTCAAGTATGATTCTGTCAACCTCTACCCGAACTTCTCCTTTTTTACTTGTCGGACTATTGGGCGATTCCTCTGTGATGTTGTTCACATGTGGTGCGCCAACCGCGTACATGTTATCGAAAAAAACCAATTTACTGTTGTGCCGGATACAGGCTTCAACAACATTTTTAATGAACGGCGGCCATTTTTCCCGCCAGACTTTTATGTTGTACTCAAATCCAACGGTGACATAACAAATATCACTTCCTTCAATGGCTTTAAATATTTGTGACGCGTCAGAAAAATCGGCTGAAAGCAAAATATCACTTTCATTTACTTTTTTCGGATTTCTGCTCACCAATTTGATGTCGTTTGTAAACTGTGTGAGGGCCTTGGCTAAATCTGTTCCTATGGCGCCTCCTGATCCTAAGATGGTTTGCATTCTATTTTTGTTTTAATTCATAAAGCGATATCTTTTAACTCACCGCTTTTTTCCAGGCTTCGGCCATTAATGCAGCTCCGGCCATTGAAGGATGTACGCCATCGCCTGTCCAGTATGTTGCGGGTGCGTGTTTTTTAGCTTCCTCGAAAATCGTATGATAAGGAATAAATACAGCATTAAATTCGGTTGCCAGTTTTTTAGCAGAAGTCCGGTAGCCATTAAATTCAGGAAACCACTTTTCGTCAACAGCAGTGCAACCCAAAACAGCAAAAGGCTCACCAATAACCAATTTCACATCAGGAAGCATCTTTTTGGTAACCATTAAAAGCTGTCGCAAATCGGTTTCGTAGGTTTCAACAGTTCCTTTGTAATTGCCATTTAGCTTGTGCCAGAAATCGTTTACACCAATCAGGATACTCAACAAATTCGGGCTCAAATCAAAACAATCTTTCTGCCAGCGGTCTGCCAGTTGAAAAACCTTGTTGCCACTGATACCCCGATTGTAAATTGTAAGTTCCTTCGAAGCATGTTCGTTTAAAATTCCGGAAGCAGTTAAAAACGCATATCCGGAGCCAAATGATCCGGGTGAATTGGCCAGTTGTTTCTCCTTTTCACGTCCGGCATCAGTAATCGAATCTCCCTGAAATAGAATTACATCACCTTTGTTCAGTGAAGATAAAAGACCTTTTGATTTTTTTGGGGCAGAGGGCATCGATGCTGAAAGTATTGCCGGAATAGCTGCCAAGCCAACAGTTCCGGAAGCAGCACTCCAAAGAAAATTGCGACGGTTAATGTTCATGATACGATAGATTTTTAATGGTTTTAAGCATAAAAGTTACACGTTCGGTAACCGAAAATAAAGGTAATTCAATAATCTGATAATTCAAGCCGGAATAGGTTTCCAAAATTGACTGATGAATGAGCACAGCATCCTCAAATTTTTCAGTACGGATGGAATGATTCACATAAATTCCGGCCCAGGGCGGAGTTACGAAAACCTGCGGTGCATAGCGATATTTTTCGGCGCTCAGTTTTAATATTTCAGGCGTTCCAAATCCTTTGTACCGTGCAAAAGCCAATTGGTCTGGTATCCCACGGTCGGCAAATGCAATTGTCTGATCAGGAACCGAATCATAAAAATCCTTTCTCAACCTTAATATTTCTTCCTGAAAGAGTTTTGGATTTTTCCAGGGCAACAAATCACCATCCATTTTCTTCTGATGTTCAATTAATTCACGGGCAAATTCGTCAGAACACAAATAGCCCGATCTTTTTAGTTCACAAATCAATTCAGTTTTGCCAAATCCGGGGCCACCTGTGATAATATAGATTTGTTTTTGAACCATGACTTTATCGATTGATAAGTGATTTAAAGTCTAAAAATAGAAATTATTACTCCCGAAGAAGTATTGTGATGCGACATTTATTAAATAATTATTAATACTGAAATGCACAAACACTCATTTTCAACAACTTGACAAGCAGTGAATAATAAATATATCAAAGCCGATAAAATAAAAATATACCTTTGCGCCCATTCCGTGTGCGAACACGTTTTTTTTAACCGAATTCCGTGTGCGAACACGGCAAACAATAAAAAACAAAATAAAATGGAACTTAATCGCAAAACTGCCACCCAAACAAAAGTTTATCCAACCCGAATCCTTCAATTTGGCGAAGGAAATTTTTTACGCGCTTTTACCGATTGGATTGTGGACAAAATGAACAAGGAAATCGGGTTTAACTCCGGAATAGATGTGGTTCAGCCACTACCTGGCGGAATGGCCGGCATGTTGAACGATCAGGACGGATTGTATCACGTTTATCTGAAAGGAATTAAAAACGGTCAGCCGGTAAAGGAATATTCGCTGATTGACTGCATAAACGTGGGCATAAACCCCTATTCAGAATTCGAAAAATACGAACAATCGTACCTGAATCCTGAACTTCGTTTCGTATTTTCGAATACCACCGAAGCCGGAATCGCGATGGATGAAACA
>JAUYTA010000916.1 GCA_030695265.1 Bacteroidota bacterium | reverse complement strand
AAAAAATGGCAAATTATTTTAATTCAATTCCACTTCGTGATCAACTCGAACAGTTGGGCAAATGTGACTTTATGGACCAGACAGAATTTGTTGATGGTGTAAAAAAGTTAATAGGGAAAAAAATTGTTGTTTTGGGCTGTGGCGCCCAGGGTTTGGCGCAAGGACTTAACATGCGCGATAGCGGTTTGGATATTTCGTATGCATTGCGCGAAATTGAAATTACCGAAAAACACATTTCGTATGTGAACGCTACCGAAAACAAATTTAAAGTTGGAACTTTCAGTGAGTTGATCCCCACTGCCGATCTGGTTTTAAACCTGACACCGGATAAATACCACACCGCTGTTGTAAATGCAGCCATGCCCCTGATGAAAAAAGGCGCCTGCCTTTCGTATTCACACGGTTTCAATATTGTTGAAGAAGGCATTCAGATTCGTCCGGATCTTACTGTAATCATGGTGGCTCCAAAATCACCTGCTTCGGAAGTTCGTGCCGAATATTTACGCGGATTTGGTGTTCCGACACTTATCGCAGTTCACCGCGAAAACGACCCGAATGGCGAAGGTCTTGAAATAGCCAAAGCATATTGCGCCGGAACAGGTGGACACAAGGCTGGCGTATTGCATTCTTCGTTTGTTGCTGAAGTAAAATCGGATTTGATGGGTGAGCAAACCATACTTTGCGGTGTATTGCAATCTGCTTCTATCCTGATGTTCAACAAAATGATTGAAAAAGGAATTGAAGCCGGTTATGCTTCCAAGTTTATCCAATACGGATGGGAAGTAACTACCGAAGCTTTGAAATTAGGCGGTATCACCAACATGATGGATCGTCTTTCAAATCCTGCAAAAATTGAAGCTTTCAAACTGGCCGGCGAATTGAAGGTAATTATGCGCCCATTGTTCGAAAAACACATGGACAATATCATGTCAGGTGTGTTCTCGTCAACCATGATGGAAGACTGGAAAGCCGGCGACAAAAACCTGTTGGCATGGAGAGCCGCAACTGGCGAAACTGCATTCGAAAAAACACCTGCCGGCGATATGAAAATTACCGAACAGGAATACTTCGACAATGGTACCTTGATGGTTGCTTTTGTAAAAGCCGGTGTTGAGTTGGCTTTCGAAGTAATGACTGAAACCGGAATTAAAGCCGAATCGGCCTATTACGAATCATTGCACGAAACTCCGCTGATTGCCAATACCATTGCACGCAAGAAATTGTTCGAAATGAACCGTGTAATTTCTGACACCGCTGAATATGGCTGTTATTTGTTCGATCATGCATGTAAACCACTTTTGTTCGATTTCATGAAAAAAATCGACACCAAAGTGATCGGCAAAAACTTCAACGAAGGAATTGACAATCATGTTGATAATATCGAGTTGGTCAAGATCAACGAGCAAATCCGTTACCACGAAGTTGAAATAGTTGGCGAAGAATTGCGTGAAGCCATGGAAGCCATGGAAGCAATTATCTAAGAATTGAATCTCTAATAAGCATAGAAAGCCTCGTTGAAAAGCGGGGCTTTTTTATTTTTCAACCACATAGACACATAGAACACAATAGATTTGAAAACTTATAATTCTATGTGACCTATGTGTCTATGTGTTTCATTTTTATATTTTCCTCAGTTGCACCAACAATTCCTCAATTTTCCGGATAGCTTCGGTTTGGCTGCACGAAAAATTATTCAGCATAACTGTAAACGAGAGTTGACGTCCGCTGTCGGTATTCAAATATCCTGTATAACAACGAACCCGGGTCATCGATCCGCTTTTAGCATGCAGGCATTGGTTCGGAAAATTTTCATTCTTGAAAATAGTTAATGTTCCGTTGCCGACCGTAGCCAATGACTGGTAAAATTCAGTTGAATACTCACTTTTCGTTTTCATGAAATTCAAAATAGAAACCATCTGGCTGGCAGTAATGGCATTGAAACGCGACAAGCCACTTCCATCGTTCATGAAAAAGCCGGTCATGTCAAGTCCTTTTTCTTTCCAGAATTGAACCACGAATTTGCAGCCATCTTTGGTGGTTCCCAATCCGTTTTCCTGAAATGCAAGATGTTTCAGTAAATGTTCGGCAAATAAGTTTACACTTTCGTAATTGGTCACCCGGATAATATCCCGTAATGGAGGTGATTGAATAACTGACAATTGGCTGGATGAATCAACTTTTGCCTTTTCGTATTTCGTTACTCCTGAAACGATGATTCCGTTCGCTGAAAGTTTTTTCCTGAATGAGCTGGCCAAAAGCGCTGCCGGATCGGGAACAGAAGATTTTACAACAAAGTCCGGTTTATTTTTCGGAATCGTACCGCGAATGATCCTTCGGTTTTCCATCGGACTGCCAAAAACGTAGGCCTGATCGCTGTTAATATCCGACGAAAGCACTTCATTCTGCAAATCCAGATTTGGAATTTCAGGCACAATTCCTGTTATTTTGGTTGTTCGGCCAGCCTCAATTTCCGATTTCAGGTGAATTTCATACAAATTGTCATAAATGCTGATTCCAGATGCTCCGGCACCGTAATAATTACCAATGTCTTCCCATATCCAGGTATTTGGGATTGTCTGCGATTCGTAAATTGTTGCATCCAAAATCAGGTTACCCATAATTACTCTGATGTTTTTCTGCTGAATTTTCTTCAACCATTCTTCCTGGAAATTATTGTACTCAGGAAAATATTTTGAACCAAGTGTCGGGTCGCCGCCGCCGATGATTTGTAAATCGCCAAAAAGTGTATCGTTTCTGATTGTTCCGGAGTAGGAGAGTGTAGTTTCAAAACGAAAATAAGGACCAAAAATTTCGAGCGCAGTGGCAGTTGTTACCAATTTCAGGATAGATGCCGGAACCAAGCTTAGTTGCGGTTCCGATTTTATAAGCATTTCTCCGGTTTGATTGTCGCTTACCGAAATGCAGATGCTGGCATTTGCAAGTCCCGGAGTGTTTTGCCAGTCAATTATTTTTTGCTGAATGGTAGCTGTTTTATTCTGCGCAAGCCCAATGCCTGAACACAAATAAAAGATGCCGATATAAAAGATTTTACGGAGAAGATTTGATCTGTTCATAGTTGTTTTATTGTGTTGGAAAGATAAAGAGTTATACTGAAACAACCATAAACAATTTGAATCTTTGCTGTTTACTGTCCCTTCTTTTGTTTAAATTAAGGTTATGCCTTGATTTAACCCAACTATTATTCATCGGGATTTACTATCTTTGTGAAGTTTTGAAAAAAAGCATTCAAAATCAGAATATTACAAGCTAAAAATAATTCT
>JAUYTA010000912.1 GCA_030695265.1 Bacteroidota bacterium | reverse complement strand
TTGCCGGTATCCTGTACAAAAAACTTAATAAAACCATTATTTAGGTTGTAACCACAGCTTATGCTTCCTTTCTCTGTAAACTTTAGCGCATTGTCTAACAGAATGTTAAGTATTTTTCTTATTAATTCAGGGTCGGAATCGAGTATCAAATCAATAAGTTCGGTTGGTGTTTCAGTTTCCAGTTCAATCATTCTATCTGCGCACAACTGCCTTGTTTTATTGCTGATTTCTTCAAAAAATGGTTGAAGTTGAAATTCTTTTTTACTCACATTCATTGTTCCCGACACAATCCTGGCCATGTCCATGTAATCGGTCATGGTATTCATGAGTCGGTTGCTGGAATGTTGTACATGTGCCAGCATTTCAATTTTTTCTTCCGGGGAAAGATCCATTTCCGCCAAAAACCCGCCAAAACCAAGTATCGCGTTAAGCGGTGTCCTGACCTCATGCGAGATGTTGTTGATAAAAGCTGATTTCAGTTTGTCGCTTTCTTCGGCTTTTTCTTTGGCTTTGATTAGTTCTTGTTCCGCCTTTAATTTCTCTGTAATGTCACGACCAACCGCCTGAAATTCAATGACCTCATTCTGTTCATTCAAAATAGCTGTTTCGGTCCATTCCATACGCATCACCGAACCGTCCGGTTTATTTCCTGAAGTCAAATACGTGTGAGAAGGATTGTCAGCGTTGAGATTTTTTAGACCCGATAAAATATTCTCCCATTCATATTTGGGTGCCAATTCCAGAAATTTTAAACCTATAAGTTCCTGCTCATTCCTCCCGAAAATGTTACAGTACGCTTTGTTTACAAAAGTCAGCGTGGTATCAGGGAGAAATCTGCAAATCAACTCCTGCTGGGTTTCCATTACGGATGATAGCAGTTGGTCTTTTTTTAGCAATTCTTCTTCAGCGCGAATTTGATCGGTGATATCGCTGGACATAATAAATATTCCTTCCGGAATTGGTTCAATATTTAGACTAAACCAACCCTTTGTTCCGTTAGGAAAAGTAAATTCATTATCAATATTCTGTGGAATTCGTTCTTCCATGCATTTCTTTGCGGCGGCAAATACTTCTGTTGTTTCAATTCCGGGCCACATATCCATATACTTATTACCAATTAACTCTTCATTTGGACGGCGATTCTGTAATTCAGCAGCTTTGTTAATAAATAAATAGCGCCAATCAAAGCCAATAATCTGGCAGCCTTCTATCATATTATCAAGCGTAGTGCTAAAGCGTTTTTCACTTTCTACAAGAAGTCGCCTCTGTTGACGTTTTTCGGTTTCATCCTGAAATGAAATGGCAATTCCTGTTATCTTTCCGGATGCATCAAAAAGAGGTGCACCGGTATCCATAACCGGAATTTGCGTCCCGCTTTTTGTAATCAGTATGGTATGATTGCCAAGTTCCTTAACAAGTCCTTTCTTCAGTACTTTGTCTAAAATGTTGTTTTCCTGCTGGCCGGTTTCTTCATTGATGACATTATATACCTCATGAAAGTCCCTGTCACTTGCTTCTCTTAGGTTCCAGCCGGTTAATTCTTCTGCCCTGTTATTTAAATATTGTATGTTGCCATTTAGATCAAGGGTGATAATGCCATCACCTATACTATCCATAACTACTTTAAATTTTTCCTGTTGCGCCCAAAGTTCCCTTTCATTTTCAAGTAATCCTTTGTAAATATTCTTTTGACGTTTATTAAACCTAAAGACAATAAAAAGACCACTTAATACAACTATAAATAAAACCCACACTAAAGTCTGTAATGTCAATCTCTTGACATCTTGAAACAACTCGCTTTTATCGACCTTGGAAATCAAAACCCAGTTAGTTCCTTCAATTACTTGCATGGAAGCCAACACATCAACATTACGGTAGTCTTTACCCATATAAATTCCGGGCTGTTTGGAGGTGTAAATTTTTGACAAGAGATCATCGTTTTTAACCTCGATTTTGTCTTTAGTTTCAATTTCTACCTGATGCCTGAGCTCATTAAATAATATGACATTGTTGGTTTCATTATTGAAGATAAATGATTCCCCTGTTTGGCTTTCAGTCGGCCAATTTTCAAGCAGCGGTTGTATGTCATTTGAGATTACCTGAGCATCGTTTAACTCGTCCCTGTACCACATCTCTATCTGTTTTGCCTTAAGGGTGGCTATGGCAGTCAGTGTTTTTTCTTTCTGCTGTATGATTTGTTCTTTTTCCCGGCCATAATACCAATATCCTCCGATGGCAATAATAACTGTTATTAATATAATGTAGAAGGCTACTTGCTTTTTACTGCTGAGCTGCAACTTTGTTTTGTTTTTCATCTGTTTATAATTTTGAAACACATAGGCACATAGAAAACATAGTTATTATTTTTCTATGTGAACTATCCCGCCAAATCGGGACAAGTTGTGTCTATGTGGTTATTTTTCATCTGTTTATAATTTGTTTTTTAATTGCCAGATAGCCTGTTCCGAAATATCGGGAGAACTCCCCAGCTGGCGGATCCTCCTGTGTGAGACAGATTTTCTCATGGTCGTTTCATGGTATGTAAATCTGTGTTCATATTCTGGATTATTTTTAGCATTAACTACAACTACTTATCTATCAGTCAATTGCATATATTTTATAATTACCCATCCAAATTTATTGCACATTTTCTCATTTCTGGATGGATACCCGCAGCTATCGGTTGAGCAGCAGTAGCCCAAATATAGCGTATTCCTATGTTTAATCAGCTTAAATTTCACAAAACATTTGCCGATGGTTGCGTTTATTGAACCGATAAACTGAAGCCATCATTTCAAGAATCCAGACATTAAAACCTTGTCATTTCCCATCAAAATTGAAGGCTTAAATTCTGGTTTCATCCAGTTCAACAGCCATTCCACATCGCTTTCGGTTACGACCACACAGCCAGCGCTTGGATTCGGGTTTTCGCCTTCGCTCAGATGAAGAAAAATAGCGCTGCCCATGTCTTTTACAACCGGATGCGTATTGTATTCAATCACCATGCAGTATTTATATTCATCGCTTCGTATTTTCAGGTTTTCGTATGATTTGGCCTGGGTTTCACCCCTGACGTGCCGGTTGTAATCGGGCGAATTGGGGTCGTCAATCCATTTATCTACCGGAGTAGTTTGAATAAACGGTATTCGGGTATTCACATCTTTGTCGTAACAAAATAATTGTCCCAAACGAAAAAAACCGGATGGCGATTGCTGATCGCCTTCGCGTTTGGTGCCGGGTGCGGCGAAACCTTTGCGCCCGATACCAGCCGGAATTGGTGCAGAAACTACCCGCCACACTTTGCCTTTTTTCTCCAGAGCAACCAAAACAGCCAAACTATTTTCAGCGGTTTCGTTAAAAACGACCAGTAACTGACGGATGCTGTCGGGCAAACCAGCATTTCGTTTGGCGATTTGAAGCGCCTTCTTTTCAGGAGTAACAGGCTCTTTACCATTTGATGAATTGTTGATTATACCTACCAACAAGCACGGAACCAACAGAATGAATAATAATCTCACTATTATATGGTATTACTGAATATGAATTTTTGCTGACCAAATATATCGTATTTCAAAGTCTGATTCAGCATTCATTTCCTCAAAGTTTTTGATGTGTAGCGGAAACACTTATCTTTACGTTCAAAATACTAAAAATAAAATCACCATCAGTATGAAAAAATTAATCGGTTCGTTACTAATTGCCGGAATGATTGTTTCGTGTTCGGCACCTAAAAAAGAGTTTACGCCTTCTTATTCGAAAGCAGATTTCGAAAAAGAAGTTAATGGCAAACAAACCACTTTGTTTACCCTGAAGAATGAAGGCGGTATCATCGTTACCCTTACCAATTACGGCGCTAAAATCGTTTCGGTATTTGCTCCTGATAAAAACGGAGCACTGGAAGATGTTACGCTTGGGTTCAACTCCATTGACGGTTATGTGAATGGCGATGCCGGACAGGGCGCAGTTGTTGGTCCTTACGCAAACCGTATTGCCAATGCCCAGTTCGAAATTGACGGAGTGGTTTACCAATTGCCGCAAAACAATCACCAGGCTTGTTTGCACTCCGGACCCGAAAGTTTTTACCGCCAGGTTTACGATGCGAAAGAAGTTCAGACTGCCGACGGTCCTGCTGTTGAGATGACACTTTTTAGTGCCGATGGCGAATGGGGATTTCCGGGTAATAAAAACGTAAAAGTGACTTACACCCTGACCAAAGACAACGGTTTGAAAATTGACTACGAAGCAACAACCGATAAATCGTGCTTCTTTAATTTAACCAACCATGTTTATTTTAACCTGAAAGGTGAAGGAATGGGCGATATTTTGGATCATATTTTGGTTGTTGACGCCAACTCATCAACAGCAGTAGGCGACTCAACTTTGATTCCTACAGGCGAAATTGTTGATATTCGCGGAACTGCCATGGATTTTACAACTCCTCAAACCATTGGCTCGCGCATTGAAGACCCGATGCCGCAACTTCGCATGGGTGGCGGTTACGACCACAATTACATCCTGAACAAAGATCAGAACGGCAATGAAATGACTTTCTGCGCCAGTTTGTATGAACCGGTTTCGGGCCGTTATCTGGAATGTTTCACCACCGAACCGGCCGTTCAGCTTTATACCGGTAATTTTCTGAAAGGAAACATCATCGGAAAACGCGGAAATGCCTACAATTACCGCAATGGTGTTTGTCTGGAAACGCAACATTATCCCGATTCTCCACATCATCCAAATTTCCCGAATACTTTGCTGAAACCGGGTGAAACTCTGAAATCGACCACGATTTACAAGTTCTCGGTGAAAAATTAAAAAAAGCAGAGGAAAGAAAGTGGTCAGTGTTCAGTCTCAGTTTTCAGTAAAAACTGACATCGATAAAATACAGAATCCCGGTTGTTTAGTCAGCCGGGATTCTTTGTTTTGTATTCTGCTGTTTAGTAATCGGATAAATTATTTGGATTGAAACAATTCTGTTCAGAAGATGAAATACCTTTTTCAGAAGCCTGATCCGATGACAGGATCATCCATTCAACTAATGTCAAACTTACTGATGCTCCCTTCCCGGTAAGTCTGGTTGATCAGACACTGGTAACCATCGACAAAATTGAGATCCGCTCGACCGTTGCAGTAGAAACTGCCGAAGGTGAAACCGAAGACGAAACGCTTTACACCGTTTTATTCGAAGGTGAAAAAGTAATTAACCTGCTCGATTTGCAGAACGGAGTTACAAAGGAATTGCTAAGCATGGACATTGATGCTGGATCGTATGATTTAATCCGGTTGCATGTCACTTCGTCAGAAATTATTCTGAAAGATGGAACAAGTTTCGATTTGACTATTCCGGGTGGTAATTCAAGTGGTATAAAAATCAAAATTTCACCTGAACTGGATATTGAAAGTGGTGTTGAAAGCGAAGTTCTGCTCGATTTTGATGTGAGCAAATCATTTGTGGTACAGGGCAATATGAATACTCCTGCCGGAATAAAAGGATTTTTGTTTAAACCGGTAATTCGTGCAATGCACCAGAACATTAGCAGTATCATTGAAGGAACCGTTTTTGAGAATGAAACGACCCCGGTCGCTGAAGCACATGTTCAGATTATAGTTGCTGATACCGTGTTTAGTTCGGCAATAACCGATGCAACCGGATCGTATGCCTTGATTGGCCTTCCTGCAGGAAACTACAAAATGGTTTGTGAAAAGGAATCTTACACGTCGGTTTTGGTTGATCTGGTAACTGTGAAAGTTAAAGAAACCACTGTTCAGGATTTTTTGCTGATCAAAGAGTAGCGAATAAATAATCAAATTGAAGTATTAATAAATCCCGGTTGTGAATTCAGCCGGGATTTTTTGATTAAATGATTGACCGTGGTGGAAGAATGAAAATATGCCGCACTTCGAATTGTTCCAATCTCGTTGAAAATAAAGCATCATCAACAGATAAAATCCATATTTTTATACCCATTCATGAATCTGAATTAAATGGCAAAACATACTATTTTAAAACGTATTGGGGGAGCACTTCGCGTGTGTTTTTTGTTGATGGGTGTTTTATTCCTGATGGTACTTATTCTTAGCTTTACTACCCTACCCTATTGGGGTTATTACTGGCTTGGAACCAGTCAGTCAAAAATTACAGGAAAACCTGATTATATTGTACTGCTTGGTGGAGGTGGAATGCCCAGCGAATCGAGTCTGATGCGAACATTTTTTGTACATCGCGCCGCAGTGGAGTCACCTGAAAGCCAGATTGTAATTTCAATACCCGGAGATCCCACCGATTCGCTCAGTACTGCACGATTGGTTGCTGCCGAACTTGTACTAAAAGGTATTTCTCCTGAACGGATATTGTACGAGCAAACGGCTACGAACACCCGATCAGAAGCCATTCAACTTCAGCATTTTAATCACGAAATATTAACCGGCAAAGCTATATTGCTTGTAACATCGCCCGAACACATGCGGCGTGCCGTATTGGTTTTTAAAAAGGCCGGATTCACCAAAGTAAGCGCATTGCCAACTTTCGAAAATGCGATTGAAGCCAATTTATTTTTCGACGATGATCAATTGGGCGGCAATAAAACCATGGTTCCGGATATTGGCGGAAATACCTCCGTCAGGTACCAATTCTGGAATCACCTGAAATATGAGATACTGATTGCAAGGGAAATGGCGGCACTTGCGTACTACAAATTGAGAGGGTGGATATAGAGCGACGGGGCGAAAAGGCGACGGGGCGACGGGGCGATTGAGCGACGGGGCGAATTGGTGAAAGGGTGAAAGAAGTGGGTAAAAAGATTTATTTTGTGTTTCAAAGACCGACAATATTGATTCTCTTTTGCAGAAGGGTTCTGTATTTTTCCTGCATTTCATCCGATAAAAAGCTAATGTCGATCAGGTTAAACCACGAGGGGATCGCAGACTGAACTGTTTCTAAAGTCTTTTCAATGATTTTATCGGTTAAACTGCAGCGTTCTTTGCCAAAATAATTGACCAGAATATCACGGTTCAGATTGCTCTTTTTACCTTTCAATGATAAAGCAATTTCCTCAGTATCACCTTTTAAAACTATACTTGTATTGAGTAGGTCGTATGCCGGCGAAAGTTCAACTTTGCCGTTTCTTACAATTACAGAATAATTTTTAAGATGCATGTCTTCATTTCCAACCAGATAATTGAAAAGTACGAGTTTAAAAAGCTTTGCCTTTTCAATCGCCGGAAAAGTGCAATAATCATCCAACAGCTTCACTAACTTTTCCATTGAATAATTATATTTGGTATCCCGACTCATACCAGCCAGTTGAGCAAAATCTTCAGTTGCAACTTTATCCTTTTGCCCTTTCCTGTCGAAACGTTTGATGAAATAAGTGAGTGAATGATCCTTTGAATAAATTAATCCGTGAAGAGGAATTTCAATGCCAATACTTTCCGCAAGCCTCATGGTTAGATCTTCATTTTGCGGAAGTTCAGGAAATATTTGGTGCTGGGGTTTCAAAATATATCTTCCGCCTTTGTCCACAATTTCGAAAAGGCCATCTTTGATATTCAAAATAGCGCTAAGTTTAGGCTGAACTCCCTGAATGGACATTTTAGATGCTCTTTGCATGGCTTCAGCACGCAATTCTTCAGCGGTAAAATCAAGCAACGAAAGTGACTTCAGTGTTGGCGAAAGTAGTTTTAGTCCCTTTTCACTGTAAAGGTTTTTAGAACATTCAAGATAGGTGATCGGGCAGCGATTCATACTAAAATCTCCTTCACAGTTACATTTCCGACCAAATCATCACCCACGGCTAATAGCTGAGAAAAAAAATCATTGCGATCTATTTTTCCGAATTTTAGCAGGCCTTCCAATTGATAGCCTTCGGGAAGTAAACCATCAAAAAAAGGTGGAAATGAATCAAATTCAAATACAGATTGGCTTATTGGTAATGTTAGAGAAACGGGAGTTCCGGTATAGTCTTTAATGTATTCGAAACGGTATCTTTTACCGTATTCCAATTCAGTAAGCATTCCGGCTACCGCATTGTTAACAAAAACTTTAGCTTGTTTCATCTGGAGCGATTTGATCCATGAATGGACTGGTTAGCTGAACTTTAATATTTAGTACCATCAGTATTTTTCGCAGAGTATCCAGTTGAATGGTTTCTTTACCTTTTTCTATGTCGAAAATAACGGTTTTACCAAGTCCTGCCATTTCAGCCAATTGGAGCTGACTAAGGCCTGCCGCTTTGCGATGATTTTTTATAATGGTCGCCAACTCTTTAGGTTCAAGCATAATTATATTGTTATAGCGGTAAATATATGCAATTTGAAGTTTAAACGCAACACAATCATTGATAAAATACTGCCATAGAAGTAATATATACTGAATTGAAGCAGAAAAACAACAAAAGTCTTACTTATTACTGCCTTAACAGCAATAAATAAGACTTTGGTTATAATCTACTGGAACCAGATTAAAACCTAATGTTATACTTCAGCTTCAGTCTAAGTGCGCTTTCGTTCATAACAAAACGCTCTGCTGGTTGTGTCCATCCTGAAGTCCAGGCCACGATCACTTCGTTTCCGGGTTTCAAAATCCATGAAAAACGTGATTGCCAGCCCATTTTTTCGGTGGCATTGTCGTACTGAAAATAGTTGTAAAGTGTGACGGTCGGGCTAAACAGAATATTGGCGTTGAGCTGATATATTTTAGCGGTAAAATCACCTTCAGGCAAAGTAACATGGTTGACTGAATAATTGGCGCCGATGAACAACGGAACAGCTACTTTGTAATTCACCGTCAGTTTCATATCCTGCTTGCTGCCATTGTAAAAGTCACCCGATCCGAAACTTGCCGATCCTGCCAGATTGCGGCTTCCGGCAGAAATTAACTGAATGTTTTGATACCAAAAAGTGTAGGCATTCATCGGGATAACAAATCCGGGGTAAATATTAAAATCTTTGGTCAGAAACTCATATTGCTGGTTTACCGAATAGGAAAATTCCTCGCCCGATTTAAACCGGATTCCCAAAGGCTGAATATTCAGCACGCGGGTAACCATCACATTCTCGAAATTGGTCAGGTAATTAAATCCTGCGCCGGTTTTTACCTGAAGGATTCCCCATTTATCAGGTCGCGGGCCGAGCGAGAAATTACCGTAGCTGGCTTTTATATTGGTGCGCGGAACAAAACCGATGCCCGCCACAAAGTTTTCGCCCACTTCGTAATGACCCAATCCGAAGTTTAAAAAGTCGTTCGGAAAAGCAATGTCTGCTCCCCAGGAAGTATTATTCTCTTCGTTTTTGAGGGGCGTGTCCGACATCATTCCAAACATTGTTAATACCAGGTTTTTATTCTTCTGAAATTTGGAGGTCGCCAGTTTTAAATCGAATCCGCCAACCAGATTTTCATCGGTCGAAAGCGCGTTTCCCCATGTTCCAATCACCCCGACCGACGATTGCGCGCCAATGTTTCGGCTGATCCGTCCGACGGAAAGTTGCGAGTTCCCGTAATCGCGTTCGTCGCTGATGTGCATCATCCCGATGTTCCAGTTATTCTGCGAGCCGGTTATTTTGGCTGCATACCGCACCGGAAGCATGTTTCCTGAGTTGTCGAGCCCCAGCCTCCGGGAGAAAAACGGCACAACCGAATTCCGGTAAGGATTGTTGTCGTCGCCTTCGATTCCGAACTTAAAATAGTTCGAACCGTCTAAAAAGAAGTCGCGCTTCTCCGGAAAATGCAAATTAAAACGGGTCAGGTTGATTTGACGGTCGTCAACTTCCGTTTCAGCAAAATCGGTATTGATGGAAAGGGAGGCTTTTAGTCTGGGCGTAATCTGGTAAAACATATCAAGCCCTGCATCATACATGTATTTATTGGGTTCCCCTTTCTTTGTGTTTATTCCGCCAATTGCGTAAGGTGAAATATCGAGCCCGATTCCCTGTGTAATTCCTTCCAGTCCTTCCAGTAATCCTGAATCAGAAATCTGAAACCGGTGAGTATTTAAGTTGGCAACCGGCCAGTAAGATGCTTCGAGTTTGCGTTTGATGTTGCGGATCAGTTTCATTCCCCAAACAGTTTTGTCAGGATCGAAGCCTATGGTTTTAAACGGAATGGCCAGTTCTGATTCCCAGCCTTCGTCGTTGATGCTCGATTTTCCGGTCCACAAGGCGTCCCATTCCTTGTTCATCGAAGCGCCGTTTTCGCTGATCAGCGCATCACCAATCGAACCGCGGGGCCCGATCTGAAACCAATAGCCGTTGCGTTTGTCGAGATAAGTATCCAGAATAATCTGTACCCGATCGTCGTTTCCCAAACTCACGTCGCGTGCCATTTCCTTGGCGGTAATTTTCTTCGGATCGTCGTAACATTTCACTGCAAAGTACAGAAAATGATCGTCGTAACATACCGAAACAACTGTACGTTCGGATACCGGCTGACCGGAATTGGGTTCGCGCTGAACAAACTGGTCGATTTTGGTCGCTTGTTCCCAAACAGCTTCGTTGATACGTCCATCAATTGTTGGAGGAGTAGTGACCCGGACAGCCTTGGCTGAAGTTTGGGCAATCAGTTGATTTCCTGAAATTAGCATCAGGACAACTGCTACGAAAAAGCAGAAATATTTCAATTCTTTTGGTTTAGAAGGTTCAGTGCGGCAGTCGCATAAAATATTTTAATGGATATCCGTAATATTACCCAATGTCATAAAGTCATTTAATAGTCATTTGTAGTCATTAAGTTGCCAGAAAATGACAACAGAATGACAATAAATGACTGACGTAAAATGCCAAACAGGTATGTAAACGGTCAATCATATAAGTCATTAAATCGGGCACGAAAGTAATAAATAAAACTATCCGAACAAGTCATTGTTGTTAACAAATCATATCAGTTAACAAATTAAAATAATGACATTTAAAGGATCAATCATAACCTGATGTTTTATTATTATCTTCGATTACACAAAACTCTCAACCTATGAAAAAGTTATTACTTTCCTTCATGTGCGTTTGCCTTTCATTGGGATTATTCTCCCAAACTGAAAAAAAAGAAGATCTGATCAAGAAAAACTGGAATCTCGGGGCGTTACCTGCGGTTACTTTCGACACCGATTTGGGATTTCAGTACGGCGCTTTGGTAGATCTCTACAATTATGGAGATGGTAGCCGTTATCCGAAATACAATCATAAATTTTACTTCGAAGTTTCGCGGTTCACCAAGGGAAGCGGAATTAACCGTATTTATTACGATTCCGACCAACTTATCAAGGGTTTGCAAACAACTTTCGATTTGAGCTATCTCTCCGACATGGCTTACGATTTTTACGGATTTAACGGTTACGATGCCGTTTATAAAGCTGACTGGGCTGATGATACTTCTGCTGATTACAAATCGAGGATGTTTTACAAATACGACCGGAAATTGTTCCGTTTTAAAGGTGATATTCAGGGTAAACTTTCAGGAGAGAATTTTCGTTGGATAACAGGCTGGAATTTTCAGAATTTCAAGGTTGGATCGGTCAATATCGAGAAACTGAACAAAGGGAAAGACGATGAAGATAAACTTCCAACAACTGCTGAACTACCGGGTTTGTTCGAAAAATACCAGGATTGGGGAATTATTTCAGGAGATGAAGTTGACGGCGGTTTTGTGCCCACGTTTAAAGGCGGGATTGTTTTTGATACCCGCGACAATCAGCCAAACCCGATGAAAGGTGTCTGGACTGAAGCAGTTATTGAAGCATCGCCAAAGATTTTAGGAGCTGAAAGTTCGTTTTCCAAGTTAAGCCTTATCCACCGGCAATATTTCACCATTGTTCCCGATAACTTATCGCTGGTTTACCGTTTGGCCTACCAAACGACACTTGGTGGAACGGTTCCGTTTTATTATCAATCACAGGTAATAACTTCCCAACTTACAGGCGCTACTTCTGAAGGACTTGGTGGCGCCTCCACCATTCGTGGTATTCTTCGAAACCGCGTTATTGGTGATGGCATTTTCTATGGAAATGTGGAAGCCCGCTGGAAGGTTGTACGATTCAATTTCATCAAAAATTACTTTTACATTGGCCTGAATGGATTTACAGACTTTGGTCGGGTTACAAAAAAGATTGCTGTTAA
>JAUYTA010000907.1 GCA_030695265.1 Bacteroidota bacterium | reverse complement strand
GGCTGGAACAGGGTCAGTCCCAGGGTCCATTTTTTTTCGACCGTCATGGTAACGCTTGGCTCAATGTTTTCGGCCATCTGGATTGTTGTTGCCAACTCTGGGCAGCAAACTCCGGCAGGTTTTAAAGTGGTTGGCGAAGGAATGACTGCGCGTGCTGAAATTACCGATTTCTGGGCCATGGTTTTTAATCCGTCTTCAGTTGACCGGATTATGCATGTTTGGATCGGAGCTTTTCTGGCAGGCACTTTTTTAGTCCTGAGTGTTCATGCATACTATATTTTAAAGGGTCGGTTTGTGGAGGAATCAAAAAAAGCATTCGGTGTAATTCTGGTGATTGCAACAATTTCAGCGCTTGCTCAATTGGTATCGGGCCACGGTTCGGCAAATGGTGTTGCTGTTAACCAACCTGCCAAACTCGCTTCTTTCGAAGGTCATTACGATAGTTTGGCAGTCGCCGATATGTACTTGTTTGGCTGGGTGGATGATGCGAACCAAAAAGTTACCGGATTGAAAATTCCCAAAGGCCTTACTTTTCTCATTCATCAGGATTTTACAACTCCGGTTATTGGCCTCAACGCTTTTGATAAAAACGATCGGCCCGGCCTGGTAAATTTTGTTTTCCAGACGTATCACCTGATGATTGCAATAGGTATGTTTCTGATCGGTCTTACCTTGTTTTCGCTCTTTTTATGGTGGAGAGGAAAACTCTTTGACCAGCGATGGCTGATGATACTATTCAGTTTTTCGGTTTTACTTCCGCAGATTGCAAATCAGGTTGGCTGGTATTCAGCCGAAGTAGGCCGGCAACCCTGGGTTGTATATGGTCTGCTGCGAACCTCTGATGGCTTGTCGGAAAATGTGAGGGCAGGGCAGGTGCTGTTTTCACTCATCCTGTTCACATTTATTTATGCAATTTTATTCAGCTTATTTATTTATTTACTGAATAAAAAGATACAACATGGTCTGGATTTTTCCGGAGCAGAGAAAGATAATCATCAAACACAAATAACATAAAAATAATGGAAGCATTTTTAACTATAGAATTGGGAACCTGGATGTTTCTTGTGATCGGAGCTGTATTTAGCGGATATGCGATACTTGATGGGTTTGATCTGGGAGCCGGAACAGTTCACTTGTTTCTAAAGAAAGAAGAAAGCCGGCGAATAGCGCTTAATGCGATTGGTCCGGTTTGGGATGGCAACGAAGTTTGGTTGGTGATTGGTGGCGGAACCCTTTTTGCCGGGTTTCCCAAAGTTTACGCCACCTTACTTTCATCCTTTTATATCCCGTTTATTTTATTCCTTGTTTTGATCATTTTACGGGCAGTTGCCATTGAATTTCGCAGTAAGGAGCCCATGCTTTGGTGGAGAAAACTTTGGGACATTGTTTATTCATTTGCGAGTACGATGATTGGTTTCACACTTGGGGTGGTGCTCGGAAATGTGGTACTTGGAATTGCTATTGATGAGAATATGATTTATAAGGGCGGGCTTCTTGATATTTTCAATCCGTATGCGCTACTTACCGGACTCACGGTAGTGGCTCTCTTTGCATTGCATGGTTCGGTTTACCTGGTAATGAAAACCAAGGACAGGTTATCCGACCGGCTGGTTAATATTTCAAAAACTGCCGGTATGTTTTTCACAATCTGTTATGTGATGCTGTCAATTGCTACGCTCGTTTATGTGCCCCACGCTGCTGAAGATTTTAAGGAAACTCCAATTTTGTTTGCGATTCCTGTTGTAACCTTGTTGTTACTTTTAAACGAGCGATGGTTGATCGAAAAGAAGAAATATTGGCTGGCTTTTTTAAGTTCTGCAACTTTAACTGCATTGTTACTGGTTACCATTGCGATAGGCCTGTTCCCAAATATTTTGATTTCGAATATTGATAGTGCATACTCACTAACAATAGCCAACAGCGCCGCTTCTCAGAAATCATTGGGCATAATCCTGACTTTTGTAATTATCGGAGCGCCGCTTGTATTGCTTTATACCCTTTTCCTATTCAAAACTTTCAAGGGCAAGGTTGAACTGGATGAAATGAGTTACTGATACAATTGTTTTCTGACATGAAGGTCACATTAATAAAACCCGGTATTGGTAGTATTATAAGTGGTTATAATATCAATGAAGGCAGCATGGAACCGCTTCAGCTGGCCATTCTTGCCGGGCTTATTGAAGAACCCGATGAAGTTGTATTATTTGACGACCGGCTTGAGGAAGTCCCTTTCGATGAAAAAACCGATCTGGTAGCCATCACTGTTGATTCGTTCAGTGCCCGTCGAGCGTATGAAATTTCGTCAAATTACCGCATACGGGGAGTCCGGGTTATACTTGGTGGTATGCATGTTTCACTTTTGCCTGAAGAAGCTTCGCTCCATGCCGACTCAATCGTTGTTGGTGATGCAGAACCTGTCTGGAAACAAATAATGTATGATTTTAAAAATGGGACACTTCAGAAGATTTACTCCCCTGGCTTTGGAATTCCACAGGATGGATGTTTCCCCAAAAGAGATATTTTCAAAGGGAAAAAATACCTTCCGGTATCTCTGATGCAGTTTAGCCGCGGATGTAAATTTAACTGTACCTTTTGTTCTGTTTCAAAGTTTTTTAAGCATTCGCACCAGTGCAGGAAAATCGACGATGTTCTTTATGAAATTGAAAAGGACAAACTTAAAACAATCCTTTTCGTTGACGACAATTTGATAACAAACAGGAAAGAAGTTAAAATTTTCCTGAAGGAACTCATTCCGCTGAAAGTGAAATGGGCCAGCCAATCCAGCATCGATATGACAGGTGATCTTGAATTAATGCGGCTGATGGCAGATAGTGGATGTGTCGGGAATTTAATCGGCTTTGAATCAATCAATATCAACACACTGAAATGGTTCAACAAATCGCCCAATATCCGGGATTTCAATAATTACAAAGAGGCGTTGACGACATTCAGGGACCATGGTTTTTTAACCTGGGCAAGCTTTATGGTCGGCAATGATTTCGACAACCTTGATACCATTCAACGTACCGTCGAATTTGCCATGAAAAGCAAATTTACACTTGCCTTTTTTCATGTGTTGATGCCATATCCGGGAACTGAAATATACCAGCAGTTTAAAGCGGAAGATCGCCTGCTTTATGACGGACATTGGTGGAACCATCCTGATTACAAGTATAACCATGCACCATTTCAGCCCAAAATGATGAGCGCTGAGCAACTTCGTGAGGCTACCATCAAGGCCAATAAAGATTTTTACAGCGTTTCATCCATTGCACACCGTATGTTCGATGGAAGAACCAATATGCGGAACTTTATCAACTTCTCAATATATACCCGTTTCAATTACGTTTTGCGGAAAACAAGTATTTAAAAATGAAGGCTGACTGAACCAAATTATACTTTTCATTTTACATTTTTCTGTGTCTTCTCCTACGCTTCCTCCGGTTCTTCAATTGCTCCCGTTTTACTTTCAGCATAATAGGCGCCATAAATGAGCGCAAATACGACCACAATTGAAATGTACAACGCATTTGGAATTGGTGGCGGATCGCCTGCTCCGTAGGAATGCATTCCCGATAAATAGTAGTTTACGCCAAAGAATGTCATCAGTACTACGCCTAATCCAAAAAGTGCCAGACTGCTCAGTGCAAGTGTACTTTTTAATCCGGGAATTTTACGCAAATGCAGGATAATTGCATAAACCAAAACGGTTACCAATGCCCAGGTTTCTTTCGGGTCCCAGCCCCAATAGCGACCCCACGATTCGTTGGCCCAAACACCGCCTATAAACGAACCAATTGTCATCATAAACAAGCCAACAATCAAAGCCATTTCAATAATATACGACACCTCCAGAATGGTGAACCGGATGTTTTGTTCGTTCTTTTTGTTTCTCAGGATCATTAACACAAGGTTGAGCATTCCGAGCAAAGCGCCCATGGCAAAAAATCCGTAACTCGCAGTAATAATTGCCACATGTACAATCAGCCAGTACGATTTAAGAACCGGAACCAAAGGGGTAATTTCAGGGTTCATCCAGCTCATTCCGGCTACAAACAGTATGATGGATGTTAACAACGTTGTTACTGCCAGCGTGATTGGCGACCGGCGTGCAAAAATAAATCCTGAAAGTATGGTGGGCCAACCGATGTAAATCATTGTCTCATAACCATTACTCCACGGCGCATGACCGGAAATATACCAGCGAATGCCCAGACCGGCTGTGTAAAGCATAAAGCCGACAAGTACCAGAAGTGTTCCGGCGTTTATGAATTTTGTGTAACTGGCACCGGGTTTCAAAATAAGTACGAAATGAATTACCAGCAGAATAAATCCAAGTAATGCGAATATTTTGGCCAGCTTTCCGAAGATATTAAAATCGTTGTAGAAGACTTCGAGGCTTATTTTTGAGGGTGAAGGAATTATATCGGCTCCATACGTATTTTGGTATTTTTTGATAAAGCCCAGATATTCATCGGGTTTCGACCAATTGCCCGACAGTGTTGCATTGTTATATTCACCGTAATACAATTTCAGGATGCTGCCTGCAAAATCGGCATCTTCCTTTTTCATGTCGGGCGGAATCGTTGAATGTGTTACCCAGCTTTTCCGTTGGTCATTGGGAACCGGGAATATTTTCAGGAAATCGCCTATTAATATCTGATAACAAATATTTACACGCTCATCAACATTGATGACTTCCTTGTCGAATTTGTTCCTTGTTGTTTGCTTTTTATTGTACGATTGCTGAACCATATCATTTAACCGATAGTGTCCGGCCTGATCAAACATTTGGTTGAATGAAACGAAATCTCCTGAAATGCCCAGCATTTTCCGTAATTCCGGATTGCCCACTTTTATAATCGGAACGTTTTTCCATTTGTCCGGATTGGCGCTCATGTCCATGAAAAATTCAACCGGCGAAAGTCCTTCCCATTTGTCTTTCTTTGTGATTTTGCGCAAAAGATCGGAAGCCAAAGTATTAACCGGTTCAATCCTTCCCTGATTGTCGAGTACCAGTAATTTGCCAAAAGCCGAAATGTGTTGTTTTTTGGTAACATTCGCGCCAAAAACATCATTTGCCGTCCAGCTAAATGAAGAGATTAATAAAAGTAATAAAAGCTTTTTTCCGGCCTTGCGAATATTCTGAAGTTTTGAGCTGAGGCGAATAAGTGTCTGAAAGCGGCTGGCAGGGCTGAAAAGTGTGAAAACCATTCCAAGGGTCATCAGAAAATAACCAAGATAGGAAAGCATTGTTCCCCAATAATCCTGATTAACCGAAAGTATGGTGCCTTTTTCATCCTGATCAAAGGACGATTGGAAGAAGCGGTATCCGTTGTATTTCAGTATGTTGTTCATGTAAATCCGAAACGGACGTTCTACTGATGCAGCAGGATCTTTCAAGGTGATTTCGCTAGCGTACGACGAAGGGCTGTTTGAACCGGGATAACGTTCGAGCTGAAATTCACGGAGATAAATACTGAATGGCAATTCGCGGATAATTGATCCGTAGGAAATGCTGATGTTAATGCCATTGATCGAACCGGTTGCTGCTTCGTAGATGTTTCCGTCCCGGCCAAAAACATTCATTCTTCGGGTTTCATTTCCTGAAGTGATTATTGCAGTAAAAGCATCTATCCTGCCCTGACCGGTTTTGTCAGGAATCTGAACAAGCGAACGAAATCCATTTGCATCCGGCATGCGTGTTTCTGCTGCATTCGGGACAAATAATTCATTTTCCACAGTTACAGTTTTTCCTGCGATTTCTATTGTTTCCCTGTACCTGTTGTTCGTATTTGGTGTGAATTTTACTTTTGTGCGGGTGGTTTCTTCCTGGCCGTTTACGCTCGCTTTCCGGGTAATATAGGATTCAGTTGATACAACTTGATTGTTTGATTCACCTTCCCGGATGTGTAAATTTCCTTCGAAACCTACATAACGGGTAACACCGGCTCCGATTATTATCGCAATAAAAGCGAGATGGAACAACAGAATCGCCCATTTCTTCCGGTTGACAAGTTTGTACTTGAATACACTTCCGGCCAGATTAACAGCACCCAGTAAAAGCAGTACTTCGAACCACCACGATTGATATATAAGCGCCTGTGCAGTAGCTGTTCCGTAATCATTCTCGATAAAAGTTGCATACGCAATGGCGATTGCAAATACCATCAGCAATAAAACTGAGGTGAGCATCGAGAAAAGCAATTCTTTCAAAATTTTCATATTTCTGAATAAATTAAAAGGCTGTTGGTGGGAACAGCCTTTTTTGTGTTGGTTAAAAATAGCAATAATAATTAGCTAAGCCTTTCTGGTGAAGGGCAATTGGCAATAAGAATTGCAAAATATTGTTAACGGTTTTTTTTAGTACAATTTATAGTGGCAATCAGCGCACAATTTCGTTCTCCATTCTTCATTAATCTCAACCGGATGCTTGAATTCCAGTGGATTGAATGAATTGGAAATCTGCATTTCATCATTGGTTCCCTGTGCAACAATACTGTGGCACAAATTGCAATCACGTGAAATTACCTTGCCGCTAGCCGAGGTGTGACGGTCGTTGTGGCATCGGAAGCAGCCATTTGTTTCCATGTGCCCGATGTGATTGGGGTAAGCTGTCCATTTTACTTTCATCTTAGGGAAGAAATTCTGACTGTAACCTTCCTGCATTCCGGCAATTGCTTTTTCTATCTCTTTCTTACTGGTTTCAAGTAATTCAGGGTACATCGCCGAATAGTATTCATCAACCTGTGTTTTAATTGCCATCATGGCGCTGTCGGAAGTCGAATAATCCTGATTCAGCACATCCATGGCCACTAGTTTTACATCAGGTAATTCATGGGGTATTTTTCCGGCAGTAATCAACTCATCGATAAAATTTTGTGGCGCCTGATAATTATGCGAAGGCCGGTTGTGACAGTCAATACAATCCATTTTCCGAATCGCCAGCGTATCGTGTTGAGCTGCTGTAAGTTTTTCGTCTTTGTCTTCAAAGATGGTGACTTCGCCGGTTTTCAGGTTGGTGTATTTCACCCATGGAATTTTTTCGCGGTTGCGAACCGATGAAATGTATTCGATTTTCACATCCTTGTTGATGTGCCAGTGGATTCCCTGCGCATTTCCCAGCGCGCTGTTACTGGCGCTTGTTTTCATCTGGAGGTGAACATTCCATGCAGTAGTGGTTTCATCTGCCAGATAGGAAATGATATTTCTTTGTTTGCGGTCGTAAAATTTTTCAGGCCAGTGACAATGTTCACAGGTTTCCATGGCCGGGCGTAAACTTTCAATTGGAGTGAGAATCGGACGCGGAACCTGACCGGTAATAACAGCATAAACCTGGTACAAACCGGTAATTTTGCTTCTTACATACCAGCCTGCTCCTGATCCAACGTGACATTCAACACATTTTACCCTTGAGTGGGGAGAATTTTGATAGGCGGTATATTCAGGTTTCATTACTTTGTGGCAAAGCTTTCCGCAAAATTCGTTCGATTCGGTAATATGAAATGCCTGGAAACTTCCGATGGACGAAAGGATTACCAGAAATACTGTTCCAACAAGAAAGATGATGGCGGCATTGCGTGTTGATGGTTTGTTAAAATCAAAAAGCGGGTACTGAGGAGCTCCTGCAACTTTTCGTTTTTCCTGTCTTTATGCCCTGATCATTCCGATTGGAATTAAAAGCAAGCCAAAAACCATTAATGCCGGAAGCACCATGTAAATAAATATTCC
>JAUYTA010000893.1 GCA_030695265.1 Bacteroidota bacterium | reverse complement strand
AAGCGCATTATTGAACCCACTTCGGGGTTCTTATTTTACTTTATTGTCTTTCCCCGCACTTCGTACGTGGTTAATCGGGTAGGAAGCGGCTCACACCGCTGTCCTCCCACACCACCGGGCATACTTTCGTACCACGGCGGTTTCTATTAGTTGTTTAACTTGTCGTAATTTAATGCCAGACAAAACAGTCCCAAGTTGTGAAACCATTTCAGGTTCATCGCTATTGATACGGGGGGTGCTTTCGATAAACGCCACCACCCTTTTCCAGATTTCGCCACATTCCAAGCCTGCGTTTCATTAATACCTTGCCGACTCAAAAAGAGCTTAATGGTATATACATTCTTGCACAGCTTTAGTTTGTAGCATCTTAGCTTCCTCCTGATCCAACCGTCAAGTTCCAACAGAACACCTCTCCATTTGGAATGTCGAAAATATTGAAGCCATCCCCTTAACACACAATTCAGTTCGGATATAACTCGTTCCAGTGATACACCACGGTTACGTTGGGTGATCTTTCGAACCTTATCCTTTAACCTATTGATGTTTATTGGTGAGATTGTCAATATCCCGTCTTTAACTATCCGGTAGCCAAGAAACTTTGTCTCCCCACTTGGTATTACTTTACTCTTTTCCCGGTTGATCTTAAGCTTCAACCGTTCTTCGATAAACTTACCAATGGATTGCATCACCCGCTCTCCCGACTTCTGTGTTCGGACATAGATATTACAATCATCCGCATAGCGACAGAATTGGTGCCCTCGCTTCTCTAATTCCTTGTCCAACTCATCTAAAACAATATTGGACAATAGCGGTGATAATGGGCTGCCTTGTGGTGTGCCTTCTGTCCGCTGGCTGACCAAACCGCCCGTGAGGATGCCACTTTGTAAATACTTCCTGATTAATCCCAGCAGTACCTTGTCCCCTACCGTCTGCGACAAACGATGCATCAACCGGTCATGGTTAACTCTGTCAAAGAATTTCTCAAGGTCAATATCGACAACAATGCCCCTACCACCTTTGATATATTCACTGGACTTCTTCAATCCCTGATGGGCATTACGCCCTTCCCGAAAACCATAACTGCTTTGCGAAAATTCACCATCGAACAGTAGGTTCAATACCTGATAGATCGCTTGTTGGATAACCCTGTCCCTGACCGTGGGTATCCCCAGTTGGCGTTTCCCTTTCCCGTCCGGTTTGGGGATCTCAACTGATTTTACCGGGTCTGGTTTGTACTTTCCCGTTAGTAGATGCTTCCGTAGATATTCTCCGTTGGTGATATACCATTCTCCAAAAGATCTGATGTCTTGACCATCTACTCCCGGACTGCCATCGTTTTGTTTCACTTGCTTGTAGGCTTTTCGGATATTATCCGAACTGCATACATGCTGCATTAAATCGTCCGTTAAGGCTCGTTCATGTTTGCTTGCCTCTGTTACTTGTAACACCTCTTCCTCTAAACCTTCGGATACGCCTCCGCTCATTTGAAAATGGTCAATAGCGTTCCCCTTCTGTTCCGCAAACAGATCTAATTGATACGCTATTTGTTGCTGTCGCTCCATAACACAGATTTTAAACTAACTGCTCCTTAAACTAATAAATTCAGGCCTTCAGTATTTTGTGAGACCTCCAACATCTATGTTGGCTCGTGTCTGTACCTAATATGCCCTCTGCTGACTTCTCACATCCCTTCTCTTTCCGTCTCCGGGTAGATTGTTGCTATTGCAACGGTTTGCGAGACCTCTCGGGGTAAGGCTTTGTCCATTCATCCGGTACTGGCCGATTTACTGCTCTGGTTACGTATGACTTTGGGGCTTTCCCAATCCGAAGCTCGGTTACCCTCCCTTTACAGCCTTGTATCGACTTTCTGTTCGTCAGTACCTGGATTTTGCTTAGAACTTCCTTCAGATTTCGGGTCGCCCCAAACACCCTTGTCCTTCGCTAATACTTCCGGTCATAACGGCGTATAGGAGATTTGCACTCCCTTGAACAAAACCATGCCCGACACACTTCATATTTGACACTTTCAGTGTCCCCAAAAGGATGAATAAAAAAATGAATCGCGCTTTCTAATCTTCTCACTTTCTCATCTTCCCATCTTCCCCTTCTGAGACTGAGACTGAGACTGAACACTGAGACTGAACACTTTTCCTCACGTTGCAGCGGCAACAACAGCGGCATGCATCATCTGTATGGCTTCCTGAACTGCTTTTGATATTGGTGTTTCAGGAAGTTTTTTCAAGTTGCGGGCTGCTTCCTTTCGCTGTGCCCTTTCCGGAAAAATGCGGTAAAGCAAATTGGTTTTGCCAGCCATCACCGCTAAAATGATTGAATCATCAGATGGTTGAGTTTTTCCGAGTAAAGTGGTTTCTATTTCTTTCCGGATACTTTCAGCCAATTCGCGGTCTTTCAGGTAAATTTTATCATACGGGATAAACAGAAACCGTTTTTCTTCAATCCGCAGAACATTTTTCCGAACCAGATCGCGGATGAATAACTTCCGTATTTTCCTTCCCCTGGCATTAAACCATGAAATCCAGGTCCTTATTTTCCGGTCTTTTTCCCTTAACCTGATTGGTTTCAGGAAAAACTCGTGTATTTCGTCATTCTGTAAAGTCGGTTTTGCCAGGTGAACCACTCCGTTTTCGATCGAAACCAGTTCTTTTTTTATCAGTTCGACAAATACCGAACCGGTAAGTGTCATGCTTAACGCGGCAGAGGCATTCATCAATATACCGCCGCTTTTCGGATTTACCGACAAGCAAAATAACTTCTCACTAAGTTTCAGTTCCCGTTCCATTTTGTGAAGGTTGAAATTTTGAGTTCTTTTATACCGATATTAATTTCAAGCTAAAATTACAATATTTAACCATGAAACGAGGTTTCGCAAGCGACAATAATTCAGGAATCCACCCTGAAATTTTAAGTGCCATTTATGCCGCCAACGAAGGGCATGCAATTGGATATGGTGGCGATGAAATTACTGAAATGGCCATTCAGCGGTTCAAACAGGAATTTGGTGAGCAAACCGATGTTTATTTTGTTTTCAACGGAACCGGCGCCAATGTACTGAGCCTCTCTACACTGACTCACTCGTTTCATTCGGTTATTTGTGCCGAGACTGCTCACATTCAGGTGGACGAATGTGGCGCCCCCGAAAAATTTACAGGCTGCAAATTGCTTCCGGTTGAAGTTAGAAAAGGCAAAATTACGCCGGAAGGAATCTCCAAATATTTGCACGGTTTTGATTTTGAACATCATTCGCAACCCAAAATAATATCCATTTCACAGGTCACCGAACTGGGTACTGTTTATTCGGTTGATGAAATCAAAGCAATCACAACTTTGGCGCACGAACACGGCCTTTTTGTTCACATGGATGGCGCCCGCATTGCCAATGCTGCTATTGCGCTCAACCTGCCCTTCCGCGCTTTCACTGTTGACGCCGGAATTGATGTACTTTCGTTTGGTGGCACAAAAAATGGCATGATGCTGGGCGAAGCGGTTCTGTTTTTCAATCCTGAATTGTCGAAAAACTCGAAATACATCCGGAAACAAAGTATGCAATTGTTCTCGAAAATGCGTTTTGTAAGTGCGCAGTTCCTTGCATATTTTCAGAATGACCTCTGGAAAAGAAATGCCACTCATTCAAACAAAATGGCAAAACTGCTTGAACAGGAAGTCAGTAAAATTGCGGCAGTCAAAATCACACAGGAAGTAGCAGCCAACGGGGTTTTTGCCATTATTCCTCCTGAAATTATCCCTTTGCTTCAGGAAAAATATTTCTTCTATATGTGGGATGAACACCGGTCAGAAGTTCGCTGGATGACTTCGTTTGATACCAAAGAGGATGATATCTATCAGTTTGCAGAATTAATTAAATCGCTGGTTTAAATGCCTTTATTTCACTATTACCCCCGCAAGCAAGCGCCTTTCGATAAGGAAATTGAAAAAAAGATTTTCAAATACAGTCTCCTGATACCAGTTTTGATCGTTGGATTGTTCTGGTTGGTAAAGCTGACTGAAAATGTAATGGATATTAGTCTGGTAGAATTCGGCATTCTACCTTTACAAATTGAAGGATTGCCCGGAATTATCTTTTCCCCTTTTATCCACAGCAGCTACGATCATCTGATGTCCAATTCCATACCCTTCCTGATTCTGTCTTTTGCCTTACTTTATTTTTACCGCCACTTAGCTTACCGCATCCTTTTTTTGATTTATATTCTTTCAGGGGTTTGCGTTTGGCTCGGAGGACGCGAATCGTGGCACATCGGGGCAAGCGGAATTGTTTACGGACTGGCTTCCTTCCTGTTTTTCAGCGGGGTATTCCGCAAAGATGCCAACCTGCTCACCATTGGTATTATTGTGATTTTTCTCTACGGAAGTATGTTTTGGGGAATATTTCCGCTTAAACCCGGAATCTCGTGGGAAAGCCATTTATGGGGCTCTGCAAGTGGCTTAATGCTTGCTTTTTATTACCGCCATCAGGGACCAGCCCGACCCGAAGCAAGCTGGGAAGATGAACCTGAAGTTGAAGATTCTTCAGAAGAATACTGGAACCAACCGGAGGAAACTGAAGATCAGGAAAAAGAAGAAAATTGACATAGTCATCCGATGAAGGCTTAATTATCTGATTAACGTATATTATTTGCTTACTTTCTACACAGAAACATTCATCGGATGACTTTTCGATATAAATCTGGTCAATGTATCCAAGTGGTTAAAAAACATGTTCACTTCCAATAAAACGATCCGGCTTTCAACTGTTATAAGAAAAAATAATAACTTTGCCCTCCCATATTTAAACAGGTTCTAAGACAATGATTAGCAGAAGAATAATTCGAATCAAAGTATTGCAGATACTTTACGCATTCTTTACTTCACCCGACACCTCGATCAACAACACTGAAAAGGAACTTTTTTTCAGCCTACAGAAAACATTCGATCTTTATCATTATCTGATGGCGCTTGTGCTTGACATTCAGAAATTTGCAGAAGAACGTATCGATCTGGGCCTAAAAAAGCATCGGCCAACCAGCGAAGATCTTGCACCAAATACCCGGTTTGTAAATAACCTGCTGCT
The DNA here is from genome assembly GCA_030695265.1 of Bacteroidota bacterium. Taxonomy (GTDB): domain Bacteria; phylum Bacteroidota; class Bacteroidia; order Bacteroidales; family Prolixibacteraceae; genus Aquipluma. The sequence goes on along the minus strand of JAUYTA010000893.1, from coordinate 268 downwards.
AAGTAAGCTGAAGGTCAACATCCCGCTAAACAAGTACCTTGAAGCTTCCAAACTCACATGGATCAATGACGAAGATTTGATCCGTAAACTTTACGTGACACTCATTGATCAGGACTTTTACAAAGAGTATATGCAAGCGCCTCAGCAATCGTTTGCCGACGACCGTAAGCTGATTGAAGACATTTTTAAATACCTGATACTTGACAACGAAGACATTGAATCGTTGCTCGAAGAACAGAGCATTTACTGGAACGATGACCTTGATTTT
>JAUYTA010000889.1 GCA_030695265.1 Bacteroidota bacterium | reverse complement strand
GTGCGCATTGTGCGGAGTTCCCGGAAAAGAAGCATTCGACTCTATTCCACAATTACCTTTTGAACTTTCGTTATTGCCACGTTCGTTTTACAGCATGTTAAACCTGAGTGTGGTGAGTTATGCTATTCCGGCTTTGGTGGCTGTAGGAATTGCGATTTTTCGGTTCAGGAAAAAGAAAAATCCGTTGATACGCTGGATTCGTGAGGCTTCAGTAAATAAATCACTGGTTTTGCTACTGAAAATTCAACCCGAAAGTGGTGGTTATCTGGAAGCGATTCCTCTAACTGCATTCGTGTGTTTGTGCCTGGTTGCATCGGGTTACCGTGACCTGGAGGTGGTTCGCGACGGAATCTCTTTCCTGAAACGCACACAGCGTGATGACGGAAGTTGGCCGATCGACATTGATCTTTCGACCTGGGTGACGACACTTGCGGTGAAATCAATAAAGAACCATCCGGATGCTTTGAACTCGGATGAAAAACGAAAGCTTACCAAACATTTATTGGCCATTCAGAATAAAGAAATTCATCCTTTTAACGGAACTCAACCGGGTGGCTGGGGCTGGACTTCACACTCAGGTTCGGTGCCCGATGGTGATGATACTCCCGGAACTATTCTTGCTTTGCTGGCACTGAATCAGGAAAATCCGGAATTCATTCAAAAACCGGTTTTGGCAGGGTTGAAATGGTTGAGTCAACTTCAGAACAACAATGGTGGATTCCCGACTTTTTCGCGGGGATGGGGCAAATTGCCGTTTGATCAGAGTTGTGCCGATTTAACCGGTCATGCTATTCTGGCTATGGCTAAAACTGTTCACGTTTTTGTCGATTCACTTAGCAAAAAGCAAATTTCAGGAATTAAAAAGTCTTTTATAAAGGCGCTGATTTATCTCGAAAAACATCAAAAACCTACCGGATATTGGTTGCCTCTTTGGTTTGGAAATCAGCATACGCCAGATCATGTCAATCCTGTTTACGGAACTGCGCGTGTAACAGCTTACCTGAATGAAACATTGAATACTCAATTTGGAAAAGAATACGAAGTTATCCTGAAATTGATGATCGAACGCGGTTGTTTATATTTGGCTGCTGTTCAGAATAAAGATGGAAGTTGGGGCGGAGCGAAAAATATACCCGGAAGTATTGAGGAAACTTCTCTGGCAGTGAACGCTCTAGTCAGAAATGGATTTCAGGAGGAATGTACTTCAGGAATGAACTGGCTAACCGAAAAAACAAAATCCGACGGACTTGTTGCTGCTCCCATCGGATTGTATTTTGCATCGCTTTGGTACGACGAAGAAATGTACCCGATAACGGCTTATCTGGAATGTCTTTCTGCAAGTCTGGAAGTGATTGATTTTCCCGTTGCCTAAAGGCGAACGGCAAAGGCTGTATTGATTTGAATATGCATAATTCTTAATCGGAGAATTATCCTTTGCCGTCACATTTATGTGACGGATTTATTATTTGAATTTCAATGTCCCCAATTGCCCCATTTGTCCAACAATCCATCCAATTCGTTCCTGAACATATGGACCGGGAGGATTGGCGCTGTATCGCCTTGGATTGGGCAATATGGCTGCAATGGCTGCTGCCTGATGTCTTGAGAGTTTTTCGGCGCTGGTCTTCCAGTATTGATTAGCTGCGGCTTCTGCGCCATAAATTCCATTTCCCATTTCAATGCAGTTCAGATAGACTTCCATGATTCGTTCTTTGTTCCAAAAAAATTCAATCAGCACTGTAAAATACACTTCGAAGCCTTTGCGAACCCAACTTCTGCCCGGCCACAAAAAGACATTTTTAGCGGTTTGCTGTGAGATGGTACTCGCTCCCCGCAATCGTTTTCCCTTTTTTGAAGCTTCTACAGATTTCTCAATGGCTTCTATGTCAAATCCTGAATGAGTCATGAAATTCTGATCCTCGCTGCATACAACGGCCAGCGGAAGGTGTTTGGATATTTTGTCGATAGAGATCCAATCGTGTTTAAGCTTCATTTCCTTTCCGTCAAACAACTGCTCCCCACAGCGGATTACCATCAGTGGGGTGATGGGAACCGGAACAAACCCAAAGAAAATCACAAAGAATATGGAAAGTCCAAAAAAACCAGCAGCAGTTTTCCAGACAATTCGAAAGATTCGTTTACCTAAGTTTTTTTCCATAACAAACGGTTTGAAGTATTGACAGATGTCAAATTTACAAAAAATGTAAAGCCAAAATTTCTTCCATAAAAAAAGAGGATTTCAACCGGTTGGCCGATGAAATCCTCTTCTGGAATATTGATTGACGCTGTCAGGTTTTTCAAACGCTGACAGGACACCCGATTAAACTTTCACCTCGCTTAATGCAAACCTCCCAGTCGCCTCGTCGCCCCATCGCCCAGTCTTCCGTCTTTATTGGCTGTCCCTTCGACTGCTTCGCCCTCAGGGAGCCACGCTCCGATTTTCCGTCTCCGGTCTTCCGACTTCGGTCTCCGGTCTTCCGACTTCCGACTTCGGTCTTTATTGAACACTCCCTTCGACTGCTTCGCGACTTCGGCGTGAGCTCAGTCGAACGCTCAGGGAGCCACGCTCTGGTCTCCGGTCTTCCGTCTTCCAACTTTCTCTACTTCACAAACGATTTCGCTTTTTCAACAGCAGCTGAAAGTCCTGAAAGATCTTTTCCTCCGGCGGTTGCATAAAATGCCTGTCCACCGCCACCGCCCTGCATTTCTTTGGCAGCTTCACGAATGATAATACCGGCATTCAAGCCTTTTTCAGCAACTACATTTTCAGCAATCATCACGGTAATAGAAGGTTTTCCGCCAATGGCCGAACCCAGCGCAAGGAAAAGATTTTCAATTTCGCCTTTTAACTGGAAAGCCAGATCTTTCACCGCCTGTGCCGAATCGAGCTGAATCACTTCAGCAATTACATTTACGCCATTAACTATCTGGATTTTATTTTTCAGTTCCTGTTTAATTCCTGAAGCCGCTTTTCGCTCGAATTCTTCAATTTGTTTTTGCAGATGACTGTTTTGTGCCAACACATCTTCCACCGATTTTTTCAGGTTTTGGGTATTGTTGAGCAAGGATTTTACTTCCGACAATTCATCCAGATGTTTTTTCACAAACTCTTCGGCACGATCGGCTGTAATTGCTTCCATACGGCGAACTCCGGCTGAAATGGCGCTTTCCGAAGTAATAATAAACGAACCGATCTGTCCGGTAGCGGGAACATGTGTTCCTCCGCACAATTCCACAGAATCGCCAAATTTGATGACACGCACCACGTCACCGTATTTTTCGCCGAAAAGCATAATTGCGCCCAAATCTTTGGCCTGATCAAAAGCTACCGATCGGTTTTCTTCGAGCGCCAGGTTTTCGCGGATCAATTCATTTACACATGACTGAATCCTATCCAGTTCCTCTTTGGTCACTTTCTGGAAATGCGAAAAGTCGAAGCGCAGGTACTCACTGTTCACCAGCGAACCTTTTTGTTCCACGTGAGTGCCCAACACTTCGCGCAAGGCATGATCGAGTAAATGGGTTGCAGTATGATTGTTCATTGTCAGCTTACGTTTCCCGTTATCAACCACCGCCGTGAAAGTAGCGGCAGGATTTTCAGGAAGCTTATTGGCAATGTGAATGGTCAGATTGTTCTCTTTTAGCGTATCCACAATTTTGGTGCGATGCCCATCGGCTAAAATGTATCCTGAATCGCCCACCTGTCCGCCGGATTCGCCATAAAACGGAGTTTTGTCGAATACCAGGTGATAAAATTCCTTGCCCTTTTGGGTGACTTTGCGGTAACGCGAAATCTGAACTTCAGACTCAAGTTCATCGTATCCAACAAATTCAACCTGTTCTATTTTTTTTAGCTCCACCCAATCTTCCGTTTCCTGTGCAGCAGCATTTCGTGAACGGTTTTTCTGCTTTTCCATTTCAGAATTAAACTCGTCCATATTCACGCTCATTCCATTTTCCCGAAGAATTAACTCGGTTAAATCAATTGGAAATCCGTAGGTATCATAAAGGGTAAATGCAAGTATCCCGCTTAACACTCCCCCTCCTTGGGAGGGGGTCGGGGGGAGGCTTTTTTCTAACAGGCGGATGCCTGTTTCCAGCGTCCGTAAAAAAGACTCTTCCTCTTCGCGGATCACATTTTCAATCAAACCTTGCTGCGACACCAATTCAGGGAAAGCATCTCCCATTTGTTCTTTCAGCACTTCAACGAGTTTCCAGATAAATGGCTCTTTGAAACCGAGGAAAGTATAGCCATAACGAACAGCGCGGCGCAAAATCCGGCGGATTACATATCCGGCTTTGTTGTTGGATGGCAACTGACCATCGGCAATTGAGAATGAGATGGCGCGCAAATGGTCGGCAATTACACGCATCGCAATGTCAGACTGAAGGTTTTCACCGTATTTTATGTTGCTCAGACTGGCAATTTTTGCAATTGTAGTTTGAAAAACGTCGGTGTCGTAGTTCGATTTTTTGTTCTGCACAACCATGCACAAACGTTCGAAACCCATTCCGGTATCAACATGTTTATCAGGAAGTTCTTCCAAACGCCCATCGGCTTTTCGGTTAAACTGAATGAAAACAAGGTTCCAGATTTCGATTACCAGCGGATTGTCCTTGTTGACCTGATCGCGTCCCGGATTTTTGGCCCGTTCGTCATCGTCACGTAAATCAACATGAATTTCGGAACATGGGCCGCATGGACCTGTATCGCCCATCTCCCAGAAGTTGTCCTTTTTGCTTCCGTTGATAATCCGGTCGGCAGGCAAATATTTCCGCCACAAATCAAAAGCCTCGTTGTCGCGTTCCAGTTTGTCGTCGTCGCTTCCTTCAAAAACAGAAGCATACATTCTGTCAGCCGGAATTTTCAACACATCGTGCAACAATTCCCAGGCCCAGTTAATGGCATCTTCCTTGAAATAATCGCCAAACGACCAGTTGCCCAACATTTCGAACATCGTATGGTGGTAAGTATCGTGACCTACTTCTTCCAAATCGTTGTGCTTGCCCGAAACCCTCAGACATTTCTGGGTATCGGCTATGCGCAAACTGGTGGCAGGCTGGTTGCCCAGAAAAATATCCTTGAACTGGTTCATCCCGGCATTGGTGAACAACAGGGTCGGATCTTCATGCGGCAC
>JAUYTA010000885.1 GCA_030695265.1 Bacteroidota bacterium | reverse complement strand
AAGCGCCTGTTGACTCATCGTCGAGCACATTTTTGTATATCTGGTTGCTCAAACAATTGGGCGAAGCATGTTCTATTAAAGTAAAATTATCGACATGCTGTTTCTTATCGGTAAAAGACATGCCGTAAATGCTGGCTTCCGAATGATCGCCGCTAAACGTTATTTTCAGGTTATTCCTGATCAATCCACCGTGCAGACTGATAGCGCCAGTTACCAGGGTTGAATTGCGCTGTTGTTTGTAAAACGAAGAATTGATCGTTGTTGACAGATTGTGGTGATTTTGGAGGGTATAAACATCTACCATTGCACCTTCGCCAATATAAATTTCAGAAACAGTATTAAATAATACCGATGGAGTTGTAAGGGTATGATCGCAAACCAGAATTTTTACCTGGCTGCCAGCGTCAGCAATGACAAGGTTTCGCTGCGTAGCCATCAGGTTTTCGTCGGAACTGAGCAGATTGATCACCTGAATCGGTTTTTCAATTACCACACCTTTCGGGATATACAAGAAAAAGCCATCTTTCGCGAAAGCGCTGTTCAATGCCACAAAAGGATCGTTCGACAAACCAGCCTGACGGTTTAAATGGTTTTCAAGCAATTCGGGGCGTTCATTGGCAATCTGCTCCAAACTTCCCACAATGACTCCTGAAGGTAGCGCTGCGCCCGGATTATTTCCGCTGTAAAACCAACCGTTCACAAGAAATACCAAATGAGTATCCAATTGCGGTACATTGCATTTGAAAATTTCATTCAGGTTTATTACACCTTTTTCCCTTACCAATTCCTGACGGTACGATTTTGCAAAAGCCGGTTTCAAATTGGTGTATTTGTAATCTTCATTTTTGAAATCAGGAATACCGGTTTGGGCAAATCGTTTGATCGACACTTCGCGCATTCGGTTTAGCAATGGCGAAGACCCTTGATTCAGCGTTTCCCTGCTTTGTTCAAACAGTGAAACCAACTGATCAGCCTGTGATATTTTTTCAGAAATAATGCTCATGATTATTGATCGATCCCGTTTTTAAGCCAGTCGTAGCCTTTTTCTTCCAATTCCAGTGCAAGTTCTTTTCCACCTGATTTTACGATCCGGCCATTGTGCAAAACATGCACGAAATCAGGAATAACGTAGTCAAGCAGGCGCTGGTAGTGTGTTACCAGAATGGTTGCATTCTCTGATGTTTTCAAGGTATTAACGCCTTCTGCCACAATCCGGAGTGCATCAATGTCCAACCCTGAATCTGTTTCATCCAGAATGCACAGTTTGGGTTCGAGCATGGCCATCTGGAAAATTTCATTTTTCTTTTTCTCTCCTCCTGAAAAACCTTCGTTCACCGATCGGTTGGTCAATTCAGAATCGAGGTGAAGCATTTCCTTTTTAGCCCGCATCAGTTTTAGAAACTCTCCGGCAGTTAGTGGAGCAAGTCCTTTGAATTTACGGTGTTCGTTCACCGAAGCTTTCAGGAAATTAACCATTGGTACACCCGGAATTTCAACCGGATACTGGAAACTCAGGAACAATCCGCTACGGGAGCGAATCTCCGGTGATAATTCCAATAAATTCTGTCCCAGATAAGTTACTTCGCCTTCCAGAATTTCATATTCCGGTTTTCCGGCCAACACATTTGCCAGTGTACTTTTTCCTGAACCATTTGGTCCCATGATGGCATGTACTTCGCCAGCTTTCACTTCCAGGTTAATTCCTTTCAGTATCTCTTTGCCTTCAACCGAGGCACGTAAATTCTTTATTGTAAGCATATACTAAATTTTGGCCCCCTCTAACTCCCCCGAAGGGGGAGAATTTTGCCGGGTTTATTTAACGTTATTCATTTCAACTTTTTAAGCCTCCCCTTCGGGGAGGTTGGTGGGGCTTTTTTTACCCAACGCTGCCTTCCAGGCTGATTGCCAGAAGCTTTTGCGCTTCAACGGCAAATTCCATCGGAAGTTTATTCAATACTTCTCGGGCATAACCGTTTACAATCATTCCGATGGCATCTTCCGTAGAAATACCTCGCTGGTTGCAATAAAAGATCTGGTCTTCACCGATTTTAGATGTTGTAGCCTCATGCTCAACAATCGACGATTTATTGCCGACTTCGATGTAAGGAAAAGTGTGAGCGCCGCAGGTAGAACCAAGCAGCAGCGAATCGCATTGCGAATAGTTGCGTGCATTGGTAGCGCCGGGCATCACTTTTACCAGTCCGCGATAAGCATTGTCGCTTTTACCAGCCGAAATACCTTTCGATGTGATGGTGCTTTTTGTGTTTTTTCCGATGTGGATCATTTTTGTTCCGGTATCGGCCTGCTGATGGTGATTGGTCAAAGCAACTGAGTTAAATTCGCCCACCGAATTGTCGCCAATCAATACACAACTTGGGTATTTCCAGGTAATTGCGGAGCCGGTTTCCACCTGTGTCCAGCTTATTTTTGACGATTCTCCGCGGCAAATACCACGTTTGGTAACGAAATTGTAAATTCCTCCCACGCCGTTTTTATCGCCCGGATACCAGTTCTGAACCGTGGAATATTTTACTTCGGCACGATCCATTGCAATGATTTCGACAACAGCGGCATGAAGCTGATTTTCGTCGCGCATCGGAGCCGTGCAACCTTCCAGATAACTGACGTAACTGTCGTCTTCAGCAATAATCAAAGTCCGCTCAAATTGGCCTGTTCCGGCAGTATTTATCCTGAAATAAGTGGAAAGCTCCATGGGACAGCGAACGCCTTTCGGGATGTAGCAAAATGAACCATCGGAAAAAACGGCTGAATTAAGCGCTGCAAAGAAGTTATCCGTTGGCGGAACTGACATTCCTAAATACTTGCGCACCAGCTCCGGATGTTCAATCAATGCCTCGCTGAACGAACAGAAAATAATTCCCTTTTCTGCCAATACTTTCTTGAAAGTTGTAGTTACCGAAACACTGTCCATTACCACGTCAACCGCCACTCCGGCCAAATGCTTTTGCTCTTCAATTGGAATTCCCAACTTCTTAAATGTTTCCAGCAATTCCGGGTCAACTTCGTCCAGACTTTCGTATTTTGGACTGGTTCGCGGGGCAGCATAATAAATTGTTTCCTGAAAATCAATTGGAGGTATCCTCAAATGAGCCCATTCCGGAGATTTCATTTTTAGCCATTCACGATACGCTTTCAAGCGGAATTCAAGCATAAATTCAGGCTCTTTTTTCTTGAAAGAAATCAGCCTGATTACATCTTCG
>JAUYTA010000888.1 GCA_030695265.1 Bacteroidota bacterium | reverse complement strand
TTTTTCCTTGTAGCCATAATTGCGTACAACACCCATTCCTGAATGTGCGATGATGTGGTAATCGGCTTTAAACGCACGGGCCATAATTGGCGCATAACTCAGGTAATTGTTTTCGGTGGAAGGTTTAAACCGTTCACTTTTCGACAAACCTTCGGCGCCATAACCACAGGTAATCGAATTGCCTATAAACTCTATTTTCCGGGATGGAACATCTTTCCATTCGAGCATTTCACCGTTCTCCGGAATCAGGATGCCTTTAAAAGAGCCGGTTCCCTGATTTCCTTCAGTCCGTTTGTATATCCTGATTTTATGAATGTGGGTCCCGATATTTCTTGCAATTACAATGGTGGTATCGCTCTTAACATCAATGGTTTTCGATGGCTGATCGTCAACAAAAACATTGTAGTAATTGTGACCGGTATCATTCATTTTAACAGCACATTCCGTTCCCCTGAAACTGAACTGGATGTAAACTCCCGACCAATCGTAGCGCACTTCCTGCGGATTCGAAAGATCGAAACGGCCAACATATCTGAAAGCTTCGTGGCTGGCCGGAATAAATTGGGTTTGTGCGATTGATGACAGACAAACCAACAGGTAAGCAATTGCAAAAAATAAACGATTCATAATTATGTTTTTATAGGTGACTCTCACTTAACTACTTTTTTAAAGACCAATTCTATTTCGTCCGAAAGTAAGCTTATGCAAACCGAAAGTAAAACAATTAGTTTTAAAGGGCAAAATATACTTTAATGGGATAGCAGTTCATACTCTAAAACACTGAGTTTACTTCAAAGCATACCCGGAATTGTACCAATTGTATCCATCACCTTGCTGACAGAACTGGGGGATTTGAAAAGGATATTTTTTCATTATTCAACTGTAAGGTACATAACCGGATACTGACATTACATTATTTCGATTTTCCGTCCCCGTCTCCGGTCTTCCAAAATGTGTGAATCATGTAATTCTTTCTGAAAGTTCTGTAACAGCCCTACTGCAAATACAGTATAATTTAGTACTCATAAAACTCATCATAAATTTTTAAATTAAATCAAGCAATATGAAGACAAATCAGATCAAACATGTACTAATTGCCGTAGATTATGATCCAACGGCTCAAATGGTAGCAGAACAAGGCTTTTCACTGGCAAAATCAATGGGTGCCGAAGTTACTTTACTGCATGTGATTACAGATCCAACGTATTATTCATCAACCGAATTTTCCCCAATTTTGGGTATTGGCGGCTATATTGAAACTGCACAGATTCAACTGGATACTGTTGACGGACTCAGAAATGCAGCCCAACATTTTCTCGACAAAACCAAACGACATTTAGAGGACACAAACATCCAGACAGTTATCAATGAAGGAGATATTGCCGATACAATTTTGGAAACTGCCAAAGAACTGAAGGCAGATATTGTTGTTCTGGGTTCGCATAGCCAAAAATGGTTGGAAAACATCCTCGTTGGAAGCGTTACGGAGGAAGTTCTGAAACAAACCCGGATTCCGGTATTTCTGATCCCAACAAAAAAAAGAGATTAATCATGAATACGAATGAACTTATTGGCACAGCAAGGTTGATGGTCGATGACAGCAAAGGAATCCTTGCAATGGATGAAAGTTTTCCAACTGCCAACAAACGATTTGCAAAATTGGGAATTCCGCAAACTGTGGAAGCCCGTCGTGCCTATCGGGAAATGCTTGTTACTACGCCTAATCTCGGAGAGTTCATTAGCGGAGCCATCCTTTTTGATGAAACCATCCGTCAAAAGACCAAAGACGGTACTCCTATGATTAAAGTTCTCACTGATACCGGGATTATTCCCGGTATAAAAGTTGACACCGGTACAAAAGATCTGGCCGGACATCCCGGAGAAAAAATAACCGAAGGACTCGATGGATTGAGTGACCGCCTGGCTGAATATTATGAGATGGGCGCACGTTTTGCCAAGTGGCGGGCGGTGATTGTAATTGGTGATGGCATTCCCACAAAAGCCGCCATTGAAACCAATGCAGTGACTTTAGCCCGTTATGCCGCATTGTGTCAGGAAGCGGGTCTGGTTCCGATTGTTGAGCCTGAAGTACTGATGGACGGCGACCATACCATGGAGCGATGCTTCGAAGTTACAGAAGAAGTGCTTCGGACAGTTTTCAACCAACTATACCTGCAAGGAGTTTTGCCTGAAGGCATCATCCTAAAACCAAATATGATTGTACCCGGTTTAAGCTGTTCAATACAGGAATTAAACAACGAAGTGGCTGATGCTACCGTCAAATGCCTGATGCGATCAGTCCCTGCTGCTGTTCCCGGGATTACTTTTTTGTCGGGTGGACAATCTTCCGAGCTGGCTTCTGCACGTTTAAATGCCATGAATAGCCGGTTCAAATCAAAATTGCCCTGGGAGTTATCATTTTCTTATGGCCGGGCCCTTCAGCAACCAGCTTTGGAAACATGGCTGGGACTGGATGCAAATGTTCAGGAGGCACAAAAAGCACTTTATCACCGGGCCAGGTGCAACTATGCTGCACGTCTTGGAGAATACGATTCGGGGATGGAAACAACTTGATCTTATAATGATAGTCGGTTTATTTAGCCAATTGGAATTTTGCATCAGTTAGATGTGGTCATTCATTGTCATTCTGTTGTCATTTTCTGGCAACTTAATGACTATCAACTGACAATTGAATGACTTTTAATGACATTAGGTAGATTTTAAAACTAAGACGAATAAAACTATGAACTCTGCAAAAGATTTTCCAATTGTATGCGTAGGCGGATCAGCCGGAGGTCTCGATGCTTATATCCGCTTACTGAAAAATTTACCATCCGATATGGGTGTTGCCATAGTTATTGTGAACCACCTGAGAACGGTGTCCACGCTACTACACGAAATTCTTCCGAAATACACCCAGATGCCAGTCAGGCTGATAAAGGAAAAATTAGACATCATTCCCAATCAGGTTTTCATCATTCCTGAAAAGCGCGATTTACATGTTCTTAATGGAGAATTCCGTCTGAAACCCATCTCAAAACCGTGGGGATGGCCCGATGTAATCACTGTTTTCATGCGCTCACTGACTGAAAATTGGGATGGAAAACTTATCGCAGTGATTGTTTCAGGTTATGATGGTGACGGAGCAGATGCATTGTGCGGATTAAAAGAAGTTGGTGGCATTACCATCGCTCAAAAACCAGAGACTGCCGCACACCCTGATATGCCTGAAACTGCAATAGACAGCGGGTGCATCGACTTTATCCTTTCGCCTGAAGATATTGCCAAAGAAATTATACGGATTGCTCACAAGGAAAAAGTTGATAAATAGTCTAATAGAATTGTATGCCGGAAGAACGAAAACAAGGAACTGCAAGTGATCATTGGCAAATGAACGTACCTATCTTGCCTGGGTACGCACAAGTATCGGAATAATGGCATTCGGGTTCGTGGTTGTCAAGTTTTCATTATTTGTAAAACAAATTTCGTTATTACTTGGAAATGAAGCCATCATCCATCCAAAAGAGTATTCTTCATTTATGGGTATTGTCCTTGTATTGGTGGGCACAATTACTGCAATTCTTTCATACATACGCTATAAAAGTTGTAATGTGTGAATGTTGTAATTATTCCTGATAATTCTGTAAAACATTTATACTAAAAGGTTCGGTACTTAGTACTTTCTATATTCATGAATAACAAACTATGCGAAACAAAGGAACCAATATTAAAATCACAGTAAAAAATCACACAGTAAGCTATAACGATGAAGGACCCAATGGTGCACCTGTAATCATTCTCATTCATGGATTTCCATTCAACAAATCAATGTGGAACGACCAAACGGAAGTGCTTACAGAGAAATGCCGGGTAATTGCTTACGATGTCCGCGGGTTTGGAAACTCCGAGGCCGGAACCGATGATTTCTCGATTGAGCTTTTCGTAACCGATCTGCTCAACCTGATGGATGCGCTGAAGATTGAGAAAGCCATGCTTTGTGGTTTGTCGATGGGCGGATACATTGCCTTAAATGCTATTAAAAATTACCCAAAAAGATTTTGCGCATTAATATTATGCGACACCAATTGCGTGGCCGACACACCCGAAGCTATCGAAAAAAGAATGATTGCCATTGAGAACATCGATAAATACGGGGTTGAACTTTACGCTAATGAGAGTGTAAAAAATCTTTTTGCGCCCATATCTTTCGTTACGAACCAGGAAAAAATTGCCGTTGTAAAGGCGATGATCCTGAAAACTACTGTGCCATCGCTCAAGGCAACATTACTTGCTTTAACAACGCGAAAAGAAACATGCAACAATCTGCCCGACATAAAAGTGCCGGTACTGATAATGGTTGGCGAAGACGATAAAATAACTCCACCGGTAGCAGCAAGGCAAATGCACAAAAACATCAAAGGTTCTATCCTGAATGTAATTGAAAATGCCGGTCATTTAAGCAACATCGAGAATTCTTATGAATTCAATATATACCTCGAAAAATTTATTTCATCAGTAAGATTAAAATAAACAAAATACCATGGAAATACTTAATAAAGAATTGATTCAAGAACTTCTTACAGCAGAACAGGCACCCTGTTTATCGCTTTATATGCCTACTCACCGAACTCATCCCGAAAATCTTCAGGATGTTATCAGGTTTAAAAATCTGATCAAACAAATGGAAGAATCATTGTCGCAAAAATATACAGCCAATGAAGTAAAAAAACATCTTGAGCCTTTTGAAGCGCTGGTTGATGACGACAATGTTTGGAATCATGCTTTGGATGGAATAGCAGTTTTTAGCGCAGAC
>JAUYTA010000876.1 GCA_030695265.1 Bacteroidota bacterium | reverse complement strand
AAAATTCCGCAATACGATTATATAACAATTCACAAAACAAATACCCTTACCTGAAATCCTGCGTTTTGGAGAATATTTGACGATAAGCCCGGAATTTAACTTCTTTTAACAAAATCAACCTTTTCCTCTTCATTTTTAATTTTCTACGAACGAAGTTTGTAAACCAAATCCCACAATACGATTCCGGCGCTCACCGAAATATTGAAGGAGTGTTTGGTGCCGTATTGCGGTATTTCAATGGCTCCGTGGCACAAATCAATCACCGATTGCTGAACGCCTTTCACTTCATTCCCGAATACCAATGCCAGTTTCTGATCTTTTTCAGGTTTAAAATCAGGAAGTGAAATACTGTTTACCACCTGCTCTACTGCAAAAACACGATAGCCTGATTCTTTCAACTTTTTCACAGCAACTTCGGTTTCTTCAAAATACTCCCATGGAACCGATTTCTCGGCATCGAGCGCTGTTTTGTGAATGTCTTTATTGGGAGGTGTGGCCGTAATTCCGCATAACATGATATTTTCAATCAGTAATGCATCCGATGTGCGAAATACCGACCCAATATTATTGCAGCTTCGGATATTATCCAAAACGACTGTTATGGGAGTTTTTGCTATCTCTTTATATTCGTCAACCGACAGGCGGTCGAGTTCATTGTTTTTTAGTTTACGCATTTTGTTGATTTACAATTTGACGATTTACGATTTACGATTTACTATCTTCGTGCTGGCATGAGCAGGTAAAATGGTAAATAGTAAATGAATAAATCGTAAATAATTAGATTTTTTTTCTCTTGATTGGCATACTCATACATCGGGCGCCACCGCCACCACGGGCAAGTTCGGAGCCGGGAATGGTAACCACACATTTCCCTTCCGGAATTTCGCACAATCCGCTCAATAAATCTTTTGCCTGAACGATCTCAAATCCATTTTTATTGAGCTGATCGATGGTATGAATATTCCGTTCGTAGCCAATCACCTTTCCGGGGGCAAAAGCAAAAAAGTTTGCTCCGCTGTGCCATTGTTCGCGTTCCTGTGTCCAACTGTCGATGCCGCCACCGCAACGCACCGGGTTCATATCAATACCTAATTTTTTCAAGGCTTTGGGCAGGTTTCGCTCCTCCTCAATGCTTATTACTTCTCCGTTCTCAACCTGAATATGAATGGTATGAAAACGATTGGTTCCCATGATCAGCGGTTCATAAACCATGCAGGTATCCACATCAAGAAACGTAAAAACCATGTCGAGGTGAATAAACGATTCAGGCGTATCTGGCAGTTCCTGAATCAGGATATGTCGCAGACCATCTTTCTTTGATTTGATTTTTTCAAGTATAAAGTCGATGCCCTGCGTACTGGTGCGGATTCCGGTTCCAATAACCAGCACATCTTCGCGTCCAACCTGGAAATCGCCGCCTTCGATAGAAATACCCGGATAACTGCGAATGATTTCAGGAGTATTGGGATTTATGGTGGAAGTTTCGAGCATCGGATGGTGATTGAAAATTGCATCCATGATCACCGCCTCGCGATCGCGCACTTTGCTGGCCATTTTACCGATCAGCACCTCATTGCCAAACGACATGGAAGCGTCGCGGGTAAAAAGGAAATTGTGCAAGGGGCGAAGGCTGAAGCGCTCAAGGCTCAGATATCGGGTCAGGTTGTTCCGTTCGAGATAAACGCCCTGTATCAGCTGCCGCGCAAGTTCGGTAGGATTTTGTTCCATCAGCCGGGGCAAGATTTCCAATGCGCTTTCGTTGTAGCAAATATTCTGAAGCAAAGTTGTTTTCACGGGTTCATTGGCCAAAATATCCGAAAGCAAATCCCTGACTTCAAAAGTGCGGGTGATTTTATTCAGTACTCCTTTAAAAGTAGCGTATTCGTCACTTGCAACCGATAAATTCAGGATGTCGCTGTACAGCGCACGTTCAGCATTTTCAGGAGTCATTTCTTCAACTTCCAGACCCGGTGTGTGAATAATTACCCCTTCGAGTTGACCAATTTCAGAATTTACTTCAACTTTAAATCTTTTATTTGTTTGCATATTTCCTTTTTTAAGCGCTCCAAAGATACAAACATTGAGCATCAGGATAATCGAAACATTTTTTTATCGTTTCAGTTTTATAACATATAACTATCTTCGTTGCGGAAAACAGAAACAATGAGAAAAGTATTTCTTACAGGTATTATTATTTGGTTGGCTGCATTTGCCCTGCATGCCCAGGAACCTACATCCCCTAACTATGTGCAAGGGATCAGAATTGACAATGATACACTTCCGCATGTCAATTTACCTGAAGTTGTCATTTTTCCAAAAAACCGTTTTAAATCGAAACAGGACGAACAACAATACTGGCGACTGGTTTGGAAAGTAAAAAAAGTTTATCCCTACGTGAAAGAAGCGGCCCGGCTTTACCAGAAATACCAGCAGGAAGTGCCACCAGGAGCGAAAAGACGGGATCGCCGCGTTTATATCAAGAAAGCGGAAGATGAACTGATGGCACTTTACGGGCCCAAACTTAAAAAACTATCTATTTCTGAAGGACGGATACTGATAAAACTAATCGACCGCGAAATTCATTCTACTTCGTATGACTTGATTGATCAGCTGAAAGGTGGTGTTCCGGCTGTTTTCTGGCAGGGTGTTGCGCGACTTTTTGGCAACAATCTGAAATCGCAGTACGATCCGTATGGCGAGGACCGGCAGATAGAGCAAATTATAATTTATATTGAAGCAGGAATTCTCTGAGGATTTTAATTTTTGGTTTTACCACGAATTAAAAATGACCGGAGACCGAAGTCGGAAGACCGAAGTAGTTACCTCCAAATGATGATTACTATTTGTAGCTATTTCCCTCTGGCTTTCACACATTCCATGATGGTATAAATCAGTATTTTGAAATCGACATAAAGCGATATGTTTTTGATATATACCATGTCGTACTGAAGCCTTTCAACCATTTCAGGAACATTTGATGCGTAACCGTATTTGACTTGTCCCCATGAGGTAATTCCGGGTCGGACTTTCTGTAAGTGGGTAACATATGGAGCTTCCTTTACAATCTGGTCAATATAAAATTTGCGTTCGGGACGGGGGCCAACCAGCGACATTTCGCCCAAGAGTACATTTACAAACTGTGGAATTTCATCCAGATGGGTCCGGCGCATAAATTGACCGATATTGGTAATTCGGCTGTCATTCATGCTTGAAAGAAGCGGCCCGTTTGTTTCGGCATCATCTACCATTGTTCGAAGTTTATAGATCGTAAATGGTTTTCCGAATTTGCCAACCCTTTCCTGGTTATAGAAAATTGGTCCCTTCGAACTTGATTTAATCATGATTGCCAGAATAATATAAACAGGAAGAAATACGATCATCGCCAGAAGTGAAAGCACCACATCCAGCAACCTTTTGATATTTTCCTGCCACACGGGCATCAGACCGTTGGAAATTTTCAATAAAGGAGCGCCAAAAATTGTACTCGTTTTTGCCTGATTGGAAAGTATATCAAATAAATCAGGAATTCCCCAAACGGCATGCGTACGGTTTTCGAGCATGGTGAGAATTTCGCTTAATAGCTTGTGTTCAGTTGATTCAATTGCAATAATAATTTCTTCAACCTCCTGCTCACCAATCACCTTTTGAAGATTTTTATAGTTTCCAAGATTGGGCGCATACTTTTCCAAAGGATAGGATTCTCGCTTGTCAACAGTAAGAAATCCTATAATCTTATTTCCTGCCGGCCTTTTCTGCACCATCATTTCCTCAACCACTTTTACGGCTTTTTTATTGCCACCTATAATAATGGTATTGAATCCGAGAAGACGCTTGTGTATTTTGTGTATTGTGCTGGTTGTAATAATGAGCCTGAACAGATATGTAAATCCAAAATGAAGGCCAAGCAGCGTAAAATAAAGGTTGTAGTATTTTTTATAATCGCTGATAGAATCGTTCA
>JAUYTA010000874.1 GCA_030695265.1 Bacteroidota bacterium | reverse complement strand
AAAAATGCGGATGTTTTGCTTGAAAATTACGACATCATTGTATATCCGCGGCACGGTTTTAATCCTGAAAGTGCAAAAAGATATCCTCGCGTTCAGGTTGCCAATGCCCCACTCATGGAAATATCCTCCACCTTCATCCGAAACTCCATTAAAGAAGGCAAAGATGTTCGCCATTTTATTCCTTACCGCACCTGGGATTATATGCAACAAATGAACTTTTACAAAAAGTAAATTTAAAATTATTCTTATGACACAAAATTCGAAAAATATTTTACTGGTTTCAGGCTCCGAACAAAATGTTGGCAAAACAAGTTTCATTCGCCGGGTGATTGCCCACAATTCCAGTCACAAACTGGTTGCCGTTAAAATATCGCCTCATTTTCATGAACCAACCAGCGGATTGATACCCATTCGTGTTACTGAAAATTACCGTGTGTTTCAGGAAACCGATGCTTCGTTACCAAAAGACAGTTCTCTGTTTCTTCAGGCCGGAGCCGAAAAGGTCTTCTATATTCAAACCACTGATGCTTTTCTGAAAGAAGCTTTCTTACTGGTTTCAGAACAATTCGATCCTGAACAGGCAGTAATTGTTGAGTCGGCAGCCCTACGAAATAAACTTGAACCTGCTTTTTATATTTTTATTCAGAAAAAATACGAAGACATCAAACCCGCTGCCATAAAAATGCAGGAAATGGCTGATGTTGATGTTTTTTCCGACAGCGGACAATTCAGTTTGGATCCCACAGCCATAACTTTTGACCAAACCTGGAAAACGAAACAAGATGATTACTCTTGAACATGCCATTGAAATTGCATTTTCAAAATCGATCCTGTTAGAGACTGAAAATGTTGATTTTATGCAATCGGCGGATCGCATTCTTGCTGAGGAAGTATTCGCCGATGCTGATATGCCACCTTTCAACAAATCGGCCATGGACGGTTATGCCTGTCGCCGTGCAGATTTGGGAACAGAGCTTTCCGTTCTCGAAATTATTCCGGCAGGAAAAGCGCCAACCAAAGCAATTGGTGCAGGTCAATGCAGCAAAATCATGACCGGAGCGCAGGTTCCTGAAGGTGCCGACACTGTTTTTATGGTGGAATATTCTGAAGAAATTTCCCCTGAAAAAATTCGTTTTAACGGAACAAAAACCAATTCAAACATTTGCCTGAAAGGCGAAGACCTGAAAAAAGGGGATTTGGTTTTAAGTTCAGGAACTCTGCTGAAATCGCAGCACATTGCAATGCTTGCATCGGTCGGATGCGTTACTCCGCTTGTTTATAAAAATCCTGTAGTGGGAATTATTTCAACCGGATCGGAACTGGTCAATCCTGAAGAAATACCTGGACTTTCCCAGATTCGTAATTCAAACGGACCACAACTTCTTGCGCAGGCAAAAACAAGTGGGTTCCCTGTAAATTACTACGGAATTGTGCCCGACGATGAACAACTCACCAAACAAATCATTCAGAAATCGGTTAACGAAAGCAATGTGACCATCCTTTCAGGAGGAGTTTCGGTAGGCGATTTCGATTTTGTACCCAAAATTATTCAGGAGCTGGGCTTCGAAATTCATTTCAGCAAAATCAGCATTAAACCCGGACAACACACCACCTTCGCATCCAAAGGAAACAAATACATCATCGGCCTGCCCGGAAACCCGGTTTCGTCGTTCATCCAATTCGAAGTTTTCGCCAAACCATTTCTCCGGAAACTGATGAATTACCAGCAACCGGAATATCGTTTGCCAATGCACATGAGCCATGATTTCAACAGAAAAAAAACTGACAGGGAAGAATGTTTACCGGTTCAGATAAACGATAAAAATGAAGTGCAAATGGTTGCCTATCACGGCTCGGCACATATTCACGCCTATCATCAGGCATTCGGATACATTTCAATTCCAGCTGGAAAAACTGAAATCAAAAAAGGAGAAATTGTAGATGTTCGACCGCTTTAACCGACAAATCAACTATTTGCGCATTTCGGTTACCGACCGCTGCAACCTTCGCTGTACTTATTGTATGCCGGAAGAAGGCATCCGTCTGCTCAATCATGCCGACATTCTGAGTTTTGAAGAAATAACTGAATTCGCGAACTTGGCTGTAGCAAATGGTATAACGAAAGTTCGTTTAACAGGCGGTGAACCACTGGTTCGAAAAGATATCGTCAAACTGGTTGCAATGCTCGCCGCAATTAACGGGTTGGAGGATTTGTCGATGACCACCAATGGAATTTTACTTTCGGAACATGCCGTTGATCTGAAAAAAGCCGGGTTGAACCGTATCAATATCAGCCTTGACACAGTTAACCCGGAACAATATTGCCAGATCACCAGAAACGGTGAATTGACGAAGGTTCTGGAAGGAATAGATGCAGCGCGCGATGCGGGGCTGGAACCGATTAAAATCAATTGTGTTTTGCTGGGACAACCCGATGATGAATCACGAAAATTGAAACAGTTTTGCGAAGACCGTGGACTGAGCCTTCGTTTTATTCATCAAATGAATCTCAAAACCGGGGAGTTTTCAACCGTTGAAGGTGGCGAAGGCGGAAACTGCAAAAAATGCAATCGTGT
>JAUYTA010000883.1 GCA_030695265.1 Bacteroidota bacterium | reverse complement strand
GGTGCTGTCGAGAAACGATTGCAGTAAATTTGTTCCGGTACTTTGCATATTTTTAGGGAGGTATCCCAGAATAAAGTTTCGCTCCATCGAACTTGGCAGCGAATATTTGCTGGAATCGCCACCATAATATGACTGTCGCGCAAATTTGAAAACTTCGGCCAGTGACAACGGTTTCGAAAATTCAGGATATCGATTGATCATTTTTTGCATTTGATCAATCTTCTGAATGTTTGAATGAACGAGCGCTCCGTTTTTCTTTTTGGTATCTATTGAAATTTCGAAGGGCATTACCCCGCCAAAATTATTCTCAAAAAATTTCAAATCAAGGTAAATCGGATCGTCGTCCCTGAAATCATCCACGATTTTACCCGATGTTTTCATCATGCTAACGCCCACAATACCAACAAGTACCATTGCTCCGGCAATGCTGTAAATAAGGTTACGCCGGAAGCTGATCAGGTAAATGATTTTGTCGAGTACTGCTCCGAAAAAATTATTGTCGAGGTGTTTTACATGCTTTGGTTTTGGCGGTCTTTGAAAGCTAAAAATGATTGGAAGCAATATAATGGTGAGACCATACAAAACCATGACATTAATGGAAGTAATAATACCGAATTCGCGTAACATCTGGTTCGGAATCAGGATAAATGCAGCAAAACCAAGTGCAGTGGCGGCATTTGTCATTAACGAGGCAAACCCAATTCGTTGGATCACCTGCGACAATGCCCGTAATTTGTTGCCATGACTTTTGTATTCCCAATGATATTTGTTCAGGATGTAAATGCAGTTTTCGATGACAATAATTACAATGAGCGATGGGATTACCCCAGTCAGAATGGTGATTTTGAAATTGAAAAGTACAAGGCTGCCCATTACCCACATGATGCTTATCACAACAACCAGAAGCGAACTGATAACCACTTTAACCGAACGAAAAAACAGGAACATGATGAGCGCCGCAACCGCTGTACTCATAAGTATGAACATAAATAGTTCACGCTTTATTTTTTGCATTGTCACAGTCCGGATGTATGGCATTCCGGAGTAATGAATCTCGACATTGTGTTTTGCACTGTATGCCTCAACTGCTGATATCAAATTATCAACCAACACAATACGACTTTCATCGTTGATTTTTTTCTTGTCGAGGGTAATGGTCATCAGGGTAGCCTGAGTTTTGGGATTGTAGAGCATCCCTTCGTAAATTTTCAGGCTTAAAATCAAATTTTTCAGGCTGTCAACTTCTGCCTGCGAAGTAGCTTTTTTGCTTACGATTGGCAACACATCAAACTGGCGGGTCGAATCGTTTTTGATCAGATTTATTGACCTTGAAATACTCAGAACCTCTTCAACTCCATCGATTTCGCGCAATGTTTTACCTAAATCGGCCCAGGCATTAAACTGTTCGAGCGTAAAAATATCCGGATTTTTTGTACCGATTACAATTACGTTTCCATCTTCTCCAAAAAGCTTTTTAAATTCCTGGTATTCAATTCTTGTGGAATCTTTGTCAGGTAAAAGTGAAGTGTTCTCGTATGACAGTTTTACATCCTGCCCTTTATAAGCCATAAAAGCGGTACAAACCGCGAGGAAAACAATCAGTAAAATTCTGTTCTTGAGTATAAATCGGGATACGTGTACAAACATTGGCAAAGGAATAAAGTATCAATTTCCGGATGTGAATTTTTGGTCATTGTTAATTAATCGCGGCAAAAATAGTCATTTACAAATAAAAAAAGAATTGCAACACAACATTCGCATTTCTAAGTTAATTTTGAACCTCTTTTGATGTAAGATATGCTTAGTCCAAAAATATCCTTCAGTAAGTTTAAGTTGGAAAACAATGGTTCAAATGCAAAAAGTATAATTAACCGGGTGCTTTTTGTTTTTACGTTTTGCCTTTTTATTCTGGCCATACTGGATATTGGTTTTCAAAAATCGGGCGATTCATACAGCGATCATGTTTACAATCTGTTTTTCAGGATTTCTTATACCATCATCGGAATTCTCTACCTTGTCCGTTCGATCTTTTTCAAAGGAAATGCCAGTAACCGCAAGGTATTCATCACACAACTCGTCATTGGCATTTTTCTGTTACTGTTTTTCATCCCAATTTTTGTTGTAAGCTACGGCGAAACATTTGAATACTATCTGCATCAGGCATCCGGCCTGCAAATGTTGTCTTTTCTGCTGTTTTTTCTTGAATTGTCGCGAATGGAAATCAACCCACTGATAAAAGTGCTCAATCCGGCGCAATTATTTATGGCGAGTTTTGCCTTTATCATCTTTGTAGGATCCATCTTGCTAATGATGCCAATGTCAACCAATACACCGATCCATTTTATCGATGCATTTTTCACTTCTACCAGTGCGGTGTGTGTTACCGGATTAACAGTGGTTGACACTGCCACCAGATATACATTTCTGGGAAAATTTATCATTTTGGGTCTTTTCCAGATTGGCGGAATCGGAGTGATGACAATCACCAGTTTTTTTGGCATTTTCTACAAGGAGAAATCGTCCTTCCGCGAACAGTCGATGCTGCGCGACTACCTGAACGAAGATAGTTTTGATGCTATTTTGAAATCGCTGATAAAAGTGGTGATGATTACGTTGATGATAGAAGCCATTGGGGCGACTTTGGTTTACTGGTCGCTCGAAAAAAATGCTCTTGGCTCGGTAAGCGACAACCTGAAATTTTCAATTTTTCATTCTGTATCAGCATTTTGCAATGCCGGATTTTCGACTCTTACCGATAATTTGTACGACGTCAGGATAAGATCAAATTACAGTATGCATTTTTGGATTGCCAATCTGGTTGTGCTGGGTGGAATCGGGTTTCCCATTTTATTGAATTTGTACCAGTACTGCAAAAATCAGGTAATCTGGCTGACCGAATATATAAAAACCGGAAAGCCTTACACACACCGGGTGGGAATGATCACCCTAAACTCGAAAATAGTGATATTCTCTACCTTTGTACTGTTGGTTTTCGGGACTTTATCATTTCTGTATTTTGAAGCCCAACACACGCAACTGGGCATGGATTTGAAAGCCCGTCTGACGATGTCTTATTTTCAGAGTGTTACGCCGCGAACAGCAGGGTTTAACAATTTCAGCATTTCGGCCTTGTCGATGCCTTCCATATTAATCATGACTTTTTTAATGTGGATTGGGGCCTCGCCAGTTTCAACCGGAGGCGGTATTAAAACCAGCACATTTGCATTGGCTATTTTGAACAGCATCCGCATAATGAAAGGAAAAAACCACATCGAAATACACCGTTACGAGATTCATGAATACTCTGTTGATAAAGCATTTGCAATTATTACCATCTCCATTTTCATCATTATTTCAGGCGCATTTGGCATTTATATTTTTGATGGACAGTTTGGAATGCTGAAAATTATTTTTGAGTGTTTCTCTGCATTTGGCACTGTTGGACTTTCATTGGATCTGACATCCCAATTATCAAGCCCGTCAAAAATGATTCTTATTTTTCTCATGTTTACCGGACGAATGGGTAGTATTACGCTTTTATTGTCGCTGGTGCGTTCTTATGGCAATTCGTCGTTGTACCGCTTCCCAAAAGAAAATGTAATTATAACTTAAACGATATGAACATTGTAGCAATTGGATTAGGAAATTTTGGCGCTTCGCTGGCTAAAATCCTCACTTCTTTGGGTCACGAAGTGCTTGGCGTGGACAATGACCTGACCAAGGTTGAATATTTTAAAGACATGGTAGCAAATACCATTTGCCTGGATGCAACCGATCCTCACGCCTTGCGGCTTTTGCCTGTTAAAGAGGCCGATGTTTTTGTAGTTTGCATTGGCGACGATTTCGGAATATCAGTAATGATTGCCGCCCTACTCAAAAAAATGGGAGTGGCAAGAGTCATTTGCCGCGAAAGTTCTTCGATTCATCTTACTGTTTTGAACGCCATTGGAATCAGGGAAACCATCAACCCTGAATATGAGTCGGCAAAGATCATCGCTCACAAACTTCCCTTCAAAGGAATTCAAAACATGTTCTCCATTACCGATTCGTTCAAAATTATTGACATGGTGATGCCTGTTTTGCTCATCGGCAAAAAATATTCACCTGTTGAATTCAGAAAAGAAACGCACCTGAAAATCATTGCCCTGAAAAGGAACCACCGGATTGTTT
>JAUYTA010000866.1 GCA_030695265.1 Bacteroidota bacterium | reverse complement strand
GAAATAAAATATGGGCTAACATCGTTAATTCCTATTCCATTCAGAAATACCCAGTCGAAACCGCCAATATACGGAGCAAGAACTCCTGTTGACGAGCTAAAAGCAAGACTGTAGCCGAAGAATACCCATTCGAGGGTAATCACTGCTGTTAAAATGAAACACTGCATCAGTATGTTTAAAACATTTTTCTGACGGACCAAACCTCCATAAAATAAAGCCAGACCGGGAATAGTCATCAGCATTACCAGCGCTGTTGCAACAATCATCCACGCAGTGTTGCCAAAATCAATATAAGGAGTTGGTTCTGTTACTGCTACGGCAGTTTCCTGAGCAAGAAGGACTGTGGGGGCAATTAATCCGAGTAATGCAAGCCCTGCGTATTTTATTTTTATCGTCATAAGATTTGTTTCTAAATTATTTGTTGTAGAGGGATTCGTCGCCACGATCTTTGGTTCGTATGCGGATGGATTGAGCGATGTCGCTTACAAAAATTCTTCCGTCACCGCTTTCGCCGGTATAGGCAGATTCAAGAATGGCATTGATTGATTTTTCGACATTAATATCGCGCACAACAAATGAAATGCAGATACGCGCAATAGAATTTACGTCGTAGGCAATTCCGCGAAATATGAGTCCCTGCCGGGCGGTTCCCTGTCCTTTTACTTCCCACCAAGAAAGAAAGTCGATGTCGGCATCGTGCAGTGCTGCCCGGACTTCCTCAAACTTGGTTTTTCTAACGATGGCTTCAATTTTCTTCATATCAATTAAATTTTGGATTAGTGAAATCAGGAATGGGTTTTTCCTGAAAGTTTATAATTATTTATTCGAACAAAAATATAAAAATATTAATGCGGTGTATAATAAATGGGGGTATTTTAATTAAAATAGATATATATAATTAATAAATGATGAAAAATAGATTGTAATATGCTGAAAAAATGTACAAAGTGTCAGAATTTAGGTTTTAGGAAAAGAGACATTATTCTTTGCTCTCAGGTGCAAAAAGAAAGAGAGGCCTGTCCCCCAACAGTCCCCTCTTCTTGAAAAACAACAAATCTAATTGTTGAAGAAACATTTATTAATTGTAAGCGCTTTCTCCGTGTTCGTAAATGTCCAAACCTTCTTCCTCGATACGTTTTGGAACTCTTAAACCAACGGTTGCTTTCAATATTCTGAAAAGTATAAATCCGGTTACCCCAGCCCATGCTGCAACTGCTGCAACACCAATTAGCTGAGTAATGAGTTGAGCTGCTCCATGTCCGTAAAACAGACCTGTTGATTCTGAAAATAAACCAACAAGGATGGTTCCCAAAGCTCCACAAACTCCATGTACGGATACTGCCCCAACCGGATCGTCAATATGAAGTACATTGTCGATAAATGTAACGGCAAATACAAGTACTACTCCTGAAATGAGGCCAATCAATACTGCTCCGGTAGCTGTAACGACAGCGCAACCGGCAGTAATTCCAACCAATCCGGCCAAAGCGCCGTTTAATGCAAAGCTTAAACTTGGTTTTCCCCAGCGCATCCAGCTAATAATTGTTGCGGCCAAAGCGCCTGCAGCGGCTGCAAGGTTGGTGGTAACGAAAATGTGCGAGATTGCTATTGCATTGGCAGATCCGGAGGCAGCCAACTGTGATCCGGGATTGAATCCGAACCAGCCCAGCCAAAGAATAAATACACCCAATGCACCAAGTCCGATGTTGTGACCTGGAATGGCATTCACTTTCTTGCCGTTGTATTTTCCAATTCTAGGGCCCAAAGCGAGGGTTCCTGTTAAAGCAACCACTCCGCCAACCATGTGTACTACTGTTGAACCGGCAAAATCATGGAAAGGAGTTGCCAATTGTGACAACCAACCTCCGCCCCAAATCCAGTGGCCTGAAATCGGATAAATAACTGCTGTAATTACCAGCGAAAAAAGAAGGTAAGATTTAAATTCGGTACGTTCGGCCATTGCTCCTGAAACAATTGTTGCGGCAGTTGCGGCAAAAACTGTCTGGAAAATAAGGAAAGCTTCAGCTGGAATGCCACCTTCCCAACCGTCTTTGAAAAATAGATTCGGAGCGCCGATGAATCCGCTGATGTCAGATCCGAACATTAATCCAAAACCAATTATCCAGAAAACAAGTGAACCTACCGAGAAGTCCATCAGGTTTTTGTATAAAATATTTACCGTGTTTTTTGAACGGGTGAATCCTGCTTCTACCAGGGCAAAACCTGCTTGCATGAAGAATACCAGTGCTGCTGTTACCAGTACCCAAAGGGTGTCTATCGATCTGGCCATGTCCGCTGCGGATGCGGCCAGAGTTGTGAGTGTTACTTCGTCCATGATTGATAATTTTTCAGTTGTTTTTAAATTTCTTTCCCTTTGATGAATAATGACTCATCTCCAAATTCGCCGGTTCTGATACGGTATGATTCGTCAATGGTCGAGACGAATATTTTCCCATCGCCAATTTCACCTGTTCTGGCAGCTGTCATGATCGCCAGTACTGTTTTTTCAACGTTTTTTTGGCGTACAATTATAGAGAGTATGGTGCGTTCGATGGTACTTGTGTCGTAGGCAACGCCTCTGTAAACACGACCTTCCCTGGTTTGCCCAATTCCGCGTACATCCCAAAAGGAGAAAAATTCTATACCTGCTTCGTTGAGGGCTTCCTTTACCTCGTCGAACTTTGTTTTGCGTATAATTGCTTCAATCTTTTTCATTTTTATATCTTTTTAATTTGAATAATCTCAACCTATTAAAGTTTTATAGGGAAAATCCTACAACCATAAACATCTGATTCCTTTCAGGATTGAATATAACCTGTCCGGTTACTGGAATGGAGAAGCTATCGGTGATTTTTATTACTTTACCTGTACCAATACCTACATGACAGACATTAAATTCTCCATCTGAAGTATGCCATCCGTCTCCTGCACCAACAGTTAAACTGAAATCTTTAAACGCATAAGCAGCCTGGAAGTATTTGTCTTTACCTGCCGATGCGGCTACTGAAGCTTCATTTAAAATGTAGTTTGCGCTTAAGCTTAAACCGCCAATGGTATAGCCAAGGTTGATTTCAACAGCATTTGTCGAATCAGCGGTGAAAGATCCTCCGGCTCTTGGATAATAATAGTCTGTAACCCCAATGCTCAGGCCATTTGAGAACGCATAAGAAATGTATGGATCAGCTTCGGCATAGCCAGATGCATCGAAAGAGCCCCATACTCCAATGGTTAAACCACCTGTATTAAACTTTACTGAGGGTTGGAATGCAGGTCCTGTACCTAATACTGATCCTCTCCATACGTAGTTGCTGTAAAAGTCAGCGCCAGCTGTGAATGATGATTTTTTTTCTTCTTCTTGTGCTTTAACATTCAAAGTACAAATCGCAAGAATTGTAAAAACAATGAGGGTAATTTTCTTTTTCATGATACTTAATTTTAAGTGTTAAAAAACTTTTATTTGTTTTATATTCCATCTGCATCTAATTTTTGGGGGATCATTCAATAAAAAATAACTTTTTTCCAGAAGCACCCCTTTCGTTTGATATGCTTGGCCAAATGTATGTATTTTTTCTATCGTTTTTTGTTTTGAAATAGGGGGTATGCGTGAATTAAAGATAAATTAACAAACGAAATGCTCAAAAAAATAGGGTTAATTACGAAAAAAGCATACAAAAAATGATGTTTTGATCTAAAAAAGTGGGGTGTATTGCTAAAAAAGCGAAAAATTACATTTTGATTTGTGTTCCTAAATGTTTGAAAATCAAATAGTCGTGAAATATGATGTATTAATATTAAAAAGTATCTAATATGATTTAAAAAGTATCAAAAAGATATAATAAGTCTGGTTGTAGAAGTAAAAAGTAAATTAATCGGATTGATTTTCATTTTGTCTTTTTATTTTTGTTTTTAACCGTAAATCCAAAAGTTGAGCGTCTTTTTTTCTTTTGGTATTATTTGATCAGGATTTTCAGCGCTATAAAGTTGCGAAGTTCAGTTTTGTTATATTTGCAGTCCATTTTCAATAACTCATAATTCAAACCTGATTTTCATGAGGCAACAATTGTCACGGCTTTTGAAATATTTTCTTTTCTGGATGACTTTCTTTTGGGTTGCCAAGATCTTATTCCTGATATGGAATTTTAATATAACCGGACAATTGGCATCAGGCGAAATTTCAGGAATATTTTGGCATGGATTAAAAATGGATATTTCAACCGCTTGTTATCTGCTATTGTTGCCTGGTTTACTTTTATGCTTCCGTGTTGTTTTGCCATCGAAGTTTATTAATCGTTTCATACATATATATACACTGTTTTTTTTGATCGTTGCATCCGCCTTAACTGTACTCGATTTGGGTTTGTACCCACATTGGGGAACCCGGGTGAATGTCACTGTATTCAATTATCTTGGTGATCCGGTGGCCGTTGGAGCATCGGTTTCTGTATTTGATGTATTGCTGGGTTTGTTTATTTCAGGAAGTCTGATCTTTGGCTTTCTTTTTATATACAGAAAAATTTTTCCTGAAGGTGTTTCTCCTGAAGGTGCGGTTAAATGGTATTTTCCTTTGATTCAGCTATTTATAGTAGCAAGCCTGATCTTCCCAATTCGCGGTGGATTGGATACTTCGCCACTGAATCTTAGTTCGGTAGCCTTTAGTTCCAAGTTGTATGTCAATCAGGCAGCAACCAATTATTTGTGGAATTTTGCAAAATCGGTTGAAAAGCGTAAAAGGTTCTCGAACCCATGTACTTATATGGATAAAGACGAAAGTCTGCGGATTTTTAATGAGTATAAAAAAAGCGACACATTAATTACCAGGCCGCAACTCATGAAATTGAATCCGGCGAAAAAAACCAATGTAATACTCATTATTTTGGAGAGTTTCACCAATAAAGTAATTGCTCCTTTGGGCGGAATGCATGGAATTGCACCCAATCTGGATTCTCTTTGTACAAAAAGCACGGTTTTCACTTCATTCTATTCAACCGGAAACCGTTCTGACCGCGGTATTTCTGCATTGATTGGCGGATATCCGTCACTACTGAGCACTTCCATCATGGTTTATCCTGAAAAATCAAATGGTTTGACGCTGCTTCCGGAGTATTTTAACCGGGAAAACTACAATACCTCCTTTTATTACGGGGGCGACATCAATTTTTATAACCTGAAAACATTTGTACTGAAGGGCAATTTCGGGAAGCTGGTCACCAAAGCTGATTTTCCATCAGAATTGGGCAGGATGACAAAATGGGGCGTTCCGGATGGGTACGTTTTTGAACGGGTCACCGAAGATTTGAAAAATGAGCAGGAGCCGTTCATGAAAACCATTTATGCCATTAGCAGTCATCCGCCTTATGATGTGCCATTTTCTAAGTTCCCCGGAAATTCAAACGAAGAAAAATACCTGAATTCGGTGGCATATACCGACAGTTGTCTGGGCGCATTTATTGATTCGTTCCGGAAATCGCCGCATTGGGACAATACTTTATTAATAGTAACATCCGATCATGGAACTTTGCCACCCGGACCGACAGACATTACCGATCCTGCATCGTATCGGATACCGTTGATTTGGTCGGGTGGGGTTGTTGACTCATTGCAGCGAATTGAAACCATTACGCAACAGGTCGATTTTGGAACTTCCCTTATTCATCAACTGGGTTGGGAAACTGATGCTGCACCATTTGCAAAAGACTTTTTCAGCTCACGTCCCCATGCATTTTATATGCTCGATTCCGGTTGGGGATATGTTGTTCCTGAAGGAAGTTTTTATTTCGATCAGAACAGCAATGATTTTGTTTCGAAACCCGTAGGTAAATCTTTGGATTTAGCATTTCCAAAAGCATACATGCAGGTTTTACACGATGATTTTATTAACCGATAAACCGTAGAGACGCGATTTATCGCGTCTTTTAACGCGTTTGAAAAAATATAAACAAACAACTATGTCACAACAAAAAAATAAAATATTTCTGATCATTAATAAATTTGCAGGTCATCAGAATGGAGCCAGCGCTCTTGATATCGTAATTCCGTATTTAAAGAAGCATGGCTGTTCTGTTGAATATTTCCTTACTGATTACCCCGGACATGCCACCGAACTTGCATCTCAGGCTTCATCCAATGGTTTTGATTTGGTAGTTGCAGTGGGTGGCGATGGAACTGTTAATGAAGTTGCAAAAGGATTGATAGGATCACATACGCTGATGGGAATAATCCCAATGGGCTCCGGAAATGGTCTTGCCCGCGAACTTGGAATTTCTATGAACATGCGTAAAAGTGCCCGCACTTTGCTAGAAGGTAAAACTATTCAGTTGGATGTATGCAAACTAAATACTCAGCATTTCCTTTGTACAAGTGGTATCGGATTCGATGCACTGGTTGCCCATAAAATGAGCAAGGCCACATCACGTGGATTTCTGAAATATATACAATTGGTTGTTCAGGAAAGTATATTTTACAAACCGCTTGATGTGCGAATGAAAATTGATGGGGTTTTGATCGAAAAGCCTGTTTTCCTGATCACTTTTGCCAATGCTTCGCAATTTGGCAACAATGCGTTTATTGCACCTGCCGCCAGCATGACCGACGGATTGATTGATGTGGTGGTTGTGCGCAAATTCGCGAAAATATGGATGCCGGTTTTTGCAGTTGCCCTGTTTACCAAGCTGATACCCAAACTCCCGTTTGTTGAATGTTTCAAGGCCAAACAAATTGAGCTGGAACTGGCCGATACACCTTATTATCATTTCGATGGCGAACCCGGACAACTACAAACCCCGGCAATAATTAAACTTGATGCAGAGAAAATTTGGGTGCGGTGTGGAAAATAATCATCCACTATACCGAAACAATGGTGTAGCAGTTGTCGCTTTTGTCTTGATCGCTGCCACTTCCTTATTGCTCAACGGACTGAGTGTATCTCTCATATTAATGGCAATTTTAAACAACTCGGCATCGCCTGGAGTTATCGCGTTTGTTACCGGGTGAGATAAGGTAAAACGTAATCCCATCCTAATATCATCCTCGCCCAAAAGCGGTTCGTACCAACATTTTGGGTATTTCGAACGGTCGGCATCTTTTGGCCACGGCCCTTTTGCCATTGCTTTTAATGCAATAATTCCCATTTTCTTCTGCCTGGCAAGTTCCAGAACCTGCGGTCCAAAATTGCCGACATTCCAGGTGACATAATTGAAAGGGAACATGATGGAATCGAAATCGAATCCATTCATTAAAGCCATTGCGGCTTCAACCGAATGTGCGGAAAATCCGATAAACCTGATTTTACCCTCTTTTTTTGCTTCGAGGAAAGTTTCCATTGCACCACCCGGTCCGAATATCGTTTTAACATCTTCAAGTGAAGTTACCGCATGTAGCTGATACAGATCGAAATGATCTGTCCGAAGGTTTATGAGCGATTGCTCCAATTCCTTACGGGCATCATCTTTTGTGCGTTTGCCGGTTTTACAGGATAGAAATACATTTTTCCGGTAGGGTTCCAGAGCCGGTCCAAGTTTAACTTCAGCATCGCCGTATGATGGAGCTACATCGAAGTGGTTAACGCCTGCATCAATGGCGAATTTTACAGAGGCAGCAGCATCTTCCGGAGTTGCATCCTTAACGATTATTCCACCGAAACCGATCACTGAAAGCATCTCGCCGGTTTTGCCCAAAGCTCTCTTTTCAAGCTTACCTGCAGGTGAAGATTCTCGTGCAATAAACGACAAATCGGCTGGGAAAAGGCTGAATACAGGAGCAGCCAAAACTGTTTTACTGATAAAGTCACGACGTTTCATAATGAATATTTTAAAAGATATATGGTAAACTGATTTCGCTAATGTCCGTGCAAGATACAATATATTGCTGAAAACCGGATATTGATGTGATACATCCTCATTTAATTTGTTTGATAATTTCTATTTCTGAATAGGCGTAATGTTTTCAGGAATATCAACCTGCAACTGAACCAATAAATCGCCATCATTGTTGTTGCGTCCTCTTCCACCTTTTCCTTTTATTTCTTCCTGCGAAGCCTTTTTGTCAACACCAAGTATTTGATAATAATCTGTATATTCCATTGGTTGTCAGATTTATGAAAAAATACTTTGAAAAAGAAAGGGAAACCATGGCAGCTTCCCTTTACTTATCATCAAAAATCAATTGCTTTTCTTGAGAACTTTAATTAATCTCAATTTGCTTAACAGGTTTTGGTTTAGCTTCCTCTTTTTTCGGAATTGCAACTTTTAATATTCCGTTTTCATACTTTGCCTGAATTTTTTCACCTTCAACGGTATTCGGCAATGTAAACGAGCGGGTGAAAGACTGATAGCTAAACTCCTGACGGGTAAACTGCTGTCCTTCCTTTGTCTCAGTTTCAACTTTTTTCTCCGACGAAATAGTCAGCAAATTGTTGATTAATTCGATTTTGAAATCTTTCTTTTCAAAACCGGGTGCTGCCATGTCAACTTCAAAACCATTTTCATCTTCCCTAATGTTTACTGAAGGAAGTGTTGTGTTTGTGTTGGAAAAATTTCTCGTTGTCCAATCAAATAAATCGTTTTCAAAAAAACGGTTGAACATGGACGGAAATTGATCCTGAAATTTCATGAGTGCCATAGTTTAGTCCTCCTTTTCTTTAGTTAAACAATGAATTTAATTTTTGTTTTCAAACTTCGATTTTCAAATAAAATGCCAATGCATAAAATGTGTGGTTTCGTAGTTTTATCATCTAGTAATTAGACGTATAGTATGAAATTTTGTCATTTTTCGAAGTCAATTTGACAGTTGTATTTTTGGAAAATGTCATTTTTGCAACTTCAGGATTATTTGGTTGGCCAATGAAATGGCTAAAGATCAAACCTACATTAAAAAACAGTAGGCATTTGAATAAAAATTCACTTGAAAAGTATAAACCCCTATTTTGATTTATATTTGAGGCTTCAAAATACAATTACTATGAAACTCTGGGAAAAAGGAACATCGGTTAACGAACTCATCGAAAAATTTACCGTTGGAAAAGATCGGGAACTGGATTTGTACCTGGCAAAATACGATGTGCTGGGATCGATTGCTCATGCTAAAATGTTGCAATCCATTAATTTGCTTACCGGGAGTGAGCTTGCCGAACTCCAGACAGAACTGATTGAAATATACCGTTTGATTGAAAGCGGAGGGTTCCTGATTGAGGATGGAGTGGAAGATGTTCATTCGCAGGTTGAGTTGATGCTGACCCGGAAATTGGGTGACACAGGTAAAAAGATTCACAGCGGACGTTCACGCAACGACCAGGTTTTGCTTGACCTGAAACTTTTTACCCGTTCTGAAATTCAAAAACTGGTTGTCGCCACCAATGAATTATTTGAAAAGTTGATGGCCAAAGCCGAAGCCAACAAACAATACCTGATGCCGGGTTATACGCATTTACAGGTTGCCATGCCATCGTCTTTCGGGCTTTGGTTTAGCGCTTATGCCGAAAGTTTGGTTGACGATTTGGTTTTGTTGCAGGCCGCATACAAAATTACCAATCAAAATCCACTTGGATCTGCTGCCGGATATGGTTCTTCCTTTCCGCTCGACCGGCAAATGACGACCGATTTGCTTGGTTTCGAATCGATGAACTACAATGTGATTTATGCCCAGATGGGACGCGGCAAGATGGAAAAGACCGTCGCTTTTGCTTTGTCATCAGTGGCTGCAACCATCTCGA
>JAUYTA010000863.1 GCA_030695265.1 Bacteroidota bacterium | reverse complement strand
AAAACCCTGAATCTGATCTGCATGAAGGTCCATCGTAATGATGCGGTTAGCGCCTGCTGTTGAAAGTATATCGGCAATCAGTTTGGCTCCAATTGATACACGAGGTTTGTCCTTTCTGTCCTGACGACCGTAACCGAAATAAGGTATCACAGCAATGATCTTGTAGGCGGAGGCACGTTTGGCGGCATCAATCATCAGTAAAAGTTCCATCAGATTTTCAGCTGGCGGAGGAGTTGACTGAATAATAAAAACATGTGAGCCACGAATAGTTTCTTCATAACAAGGTTCAAATTCTCCATCGGAGAAAACCGGGCAAGAAGTTTTTCCTAATTCAACACCTAAACTGTCACAAATTCGTCTGGTCAAATCCACACTCTTTGTACACGGAAAAATCTTTAAAGGGGCATTTTTTGACATTTGATCCTTTTTTAAATATGTGTTTTGGAATTGCGGTCAAAGGTAAAAAAATCTTATTCTTATCCCTTGAAATTTGCCGGCAAGTTCAATGTATTGAAGTGAAAAGCGAATTAAAAAGCCTTGTATCAATTGGTACAAACCTAAAAAAATCATGTTTTATTGGCATTCTCAATAAAGGAGATTATTTCTTCCTGGCCTGTTCCGTCAACAGAAGAACTGATCAGAATCGGAGGAAGTTCTTCCCATATCTCTTTCAATTCCAGGGTGTAGGCAGCCACATTTTTGGCAGCTGTAACTTTTCCAACCTTATCGGCTTTGGTAAAAACAATGGCGAAGGGAATATGGTTTTCGCCCAGCCAGGTTATAAATTCGATATCAATTTTCTGAGCCGCATGCCTGATATCAATCAGAACAAACAAACAATACAGATTTTCGCGGTTCAGAATGTATCTGCTGATTAATTTCTGGAATTTTTCTTTTACTGAAATCGAAATCTTGGCATAACCGTAACCCGGTAAATCTACCAAATACCAACTTTCATCGATGATAAAATGATTGATCAACTGAGTTTTACCCGGCCTGACTGAAACTTTTGCCAGGCTCTTCTGACCAACAAGCATATTGATAAGCGATGATTTGCCCACGTTCGACCGTCCGATAAATGCATATTCGGGCCGGTCGGGAGGCGGACATTTTTTCACATCGGTATTACTGATTATAAATCGTGCCTGTTTAATCATTAGAGATATTCAGAGTTAATCATTTTTATTAGAGTCATTTATTGCCATTCAATTGTCATTAGGTAGTCATTCAATTGTCATTAAGTTGCATGGAACACACAACAGAATGACTAGGCATGACCACAAATGACTACCACAAAATGCCAATATAGGCAAGTAAACGGACAATCATTTGTATTATAACTTAT
>JAUYTA010000862.1 GCA_030695265.1 Bacteroidota bacterium | reverse complement strand
TAAACGATGCCTTACAACTGGCCGAAAATCTGGGAATTCAGTATGAAACGATTCCGATTCAGCCGATGGTGGATAGTTTTGAGCAGAGCCTTTCTAAAGTGTTTGCAGGTCTGTCCAGCAATGTTGCCGAAGAGAATATCCAGGCACGCACCCGTGGAATTTTGCTGATGGCCATCTCGAACAAATTTGGCAACATTCTCCTTAACACCACCAACAAAAGCGAATGTGCCGTTGGGTACGGAACTTTATACGGCGACATGAACGGCGGGCTTTCTGTTCTGGGGGACGTATACAAAACCGATGTATTCAAAATGGCCCGCTGGATCAATCGCGATCAGGAAATAATTCCTGAAAACACCATCCTGAAACCACCATCGGCAGAACTCCGACCCGATCAGAAAGACACCGATTCGCTGCCCGATTACGATATGCTGGACCAGATCCTGTTCGATTATATCGAACTGAATCTTTCGCCAGAGGAAATCATCGCCAGGGGATTTGATGAAGCGACCGTTTTAAGGACTGTCAGAATGGTAAACAACAACGAATACAAAAGATTTCAGGCACCTCCGATCATTAGGGTCAGTTCGAAGGCATTTGGATTCGGACGGCGGATTCCTTTGGTAGCAATATATTCCTGACAAGCCCCCTTCCTCCCGATACGTTCCTATCAGGACAGGCAGTTCCCCAAAAAGGGGAAAGCTTAAAATTGATTTGCTGTTGTTTTTACCCAAAACTGGATAAACTATAAAACAGGTTTAAGATGAATTGGGAAAGATGTCAGAATAGGAAAATAAATGAGCCATTTTTCCATATTTGACAAATTTACTTAACTTTGATGCTGCAAAACATGAAAATTTTATTTCTATGGCGAGTCAAGAAATGGGGATGAAAGAAGTTTTTGAAAATCCAAAGTCTATTTTCAGTACGCTGACACTTGAAGAAAAAGAGGATTTACAGAAAAATATCACACTGACTTATTTTAAGAAAAATGAATTCATTTTTAAGGAAGGCGAAAAACCGAACAGTTTTTTATTCCTGATGGATGGGAAAGTCATTATTTATAAAGAAGGATTTGGTGGGCGTGAACAAATCATCAGGATGACCAAACCACTTGGAATTATTGGATACCGCGCTTTGTTGGCCGATGAGCTGTACATAGGTTCTGCAATTACGCTCGAAGATTCTACCATTTGCGTGATAAGCCACGATTACCTTTTTAACAAATTACTGAAAAATCCGAATTTCTCGCTTAAATTATTGCAAAAACTTGCCAGGGAACTTGGATTTTCGAATGGAAGAACTGTTACACTCACTCAAAAACATATCCGTGGCCGTTTGGCCGAATCGCTCCTTCTCCTGAAAGAAAAATACGGCTGGGAAAATGATGGCGCCACCCTGAAAGTCTATCTTTCGCGCGAAGATATTGCCAACCTGTCGAACATGACCACTTCCAATGCAATTCGCACCCTGTCAACTTTTGCAGGTGAAAAAGTAATTGCCATTGATGGCCGCAAAATCCGGATTCTCGATATTCACCGACTGGAAAAAATCAGCAAACTGGGGTAGCGAAAAGTTCAAAGTTTCAGGTTTGTTTCAAGTGTTCAGTCGCAGTGTTCAGTCTCAAGTACCGCAT
>JAUYTA010000857.1 GCA_030695265.1 Bacteroidota bacterium | reverse complement strand
GGACCAATACTGATAGTAACTGCTGCAGGTGGAACTTTTGGCGCGGTTATTAAAGAATCAGGAATTGTAAACAACCTGGGACAATTGGTGGCAACGCTCGGGTTGGGCCTTTTTATTCCGTACATCATAGCAGTTTTACTGAAGACCTCACAAGGGTCGTCAACCATTGCAATAATTACCGCCGCTTCTATTGTTGCCCCACTTTTGGATAGCCTTGGGCTGTCGGACGAATGGGGCAAAACGCTGGCAATACTTGCAATGGGCGCCGGTTCAATGATGTTGTCGCACGCCAACGACAGCTTCTTCTGGGTGATCAGTAAATTCTCGGGGATGACATCATCCGAAACCCTACGCTATTATTCACTGCCAACAGTTGTGTTAAGCGTGGTTTCGTTCCTGATGATAAGTTTGCTGGCAATGGTAATTTAAGCTACCTGAAGGCTTTTCTTTGATTTTCGGTAGAGGTAAGTATTAAAGATGTTCCTTTTTGCAAAACGCAATTGTTTGTCAGAATTAATCATTTTTACATACACACTTTTCGGAACGCCAAAGTATTCATAGGTTGTTCCGTCAACAAAAGAAATTTCAAGCAAAAGTCCTTTGTGCTTGAAATCGGCGATACCTGATTCATAGGAAATGTTGTATTCTTCTAAATTCGCAGAAATTGTTTCGGGAGCAATACTTACCAGAAAGTGATACGCATCAATAATTTGCCGGCTTTTCATTTCAGCCTCAGCAGCCAACTCGTCACCTTCAGAAAACTTATCGGGATGCCACTCTTTTACTAAACTTCTATAGGTAGTTTTTAGTGTTTTTAGATCTGTGTTGGGTTCAACGTTAAATAACCGTTTGTATTCATTGATACGCTTCATGGATGTTTCTTTTATAAATAACTAATTCACTGACTGTTTAGGGCACAATTGCTCTTTTTTCTTCTAAAACAGCCGCAAAACTAAACAATTATAAAGTTCTGAATGCTAAGCAAATATTAATTTATCAGAATAGCATGTGTCGGTCTTGTTAAATACCTATATTTATGTCTCGAAAAAATCAAAATTCAACCGTATGAAACGATCAGTAAAAATCATTCTTGTAATTGTGGTTATTGTATTGGCAGCCGGAGCTTATTTCGGGTATCAGTTCTACAAGATCATTGCGGGAAGCGAACC
>JAUYTA010000847.1 GCA_030695265.1 Bacteroidota bacterium | reverse complement strand
GAACAAATTGAATTATTGCCTGTTCAGTACAGAACAGTTTTAACTTTGTTCCATTTGGAAGAGTTTTCATATCAGGAAATTGAACAGATTACCGGAATGCCTGAAGGCACGATTAAAAGTTACCTGTTCAGGGCAAAAGCGCTTTTAAAGGAAAAGCTTAAATTTGTTGTTGACGCGAACAGTTTAAAAACAGTAAAGGAGATTACCCATGGAAAATAAGGAACTTGATTATATCATTGAAAAGTCATTCAGGACAAAACCTGATTTTTATTTGCCCGCTGATTTTGCACAAAAAGTTACACTTTCAGTTGTCCGTCGTGAACAGTTGAAAAATGATTTGTATGAATATCTTTATCTGACAGGGGTTTTATTGTCGCTGCTTTCAGTAGCTGTCGGATTGTACTACTATATCGACAAAGAATTGGTAATGCGTACTTTGGCATTCGCTTCTGGAAATGTAATTCAGGTAGTTTTAACTGTATTCATACTGAATTTTATTTTTTTTACAGATCGCGTACTTTTACGGTTACTATTCAGAAGCCTCCCCCTGCCCCCTCCGAAAGAGGGGTAAAGAATCGGTATACTGAGATTTATTCTTTGGCATTGGAACAAGCGTTTAAAAAAGCTGAAATGTAAAGAACCTTCAATCCTCCAAAGTCTCACCTTTGGGGAGATTTAGAGGGGCTTTACTCCCTTCCCTTTCGGGGAAGGGCTGGGGATGGGGCTTGGTTTTTAGTTCTTCCTTGGCTTTTTATTCCGCAAATAAACAAGCTGGCCAGCAACAGGTTCTTCACCCTTTTTCATGCGGTTTCTTTTCAATAATGGTTTCATTCTCAGGGCATATCTTTGTGCAATGTAGTGCATCGTGTCGCCATCTTCGGCAACATGCTGTTGGTGTGTTTTATTCGATTTTTTATATTTTGCTTCTATATAGAGAATTTCGTTCACCCTTACTTTACTGTCTTTATCTATATCGTTGTAAGTGTGTAATTCCCAGTCTTTCAATGCCAAATCTTTGGTAATGCTTTGGTAATTATCACCTTCCTCAACTACAACGGTTCGCAAGCCGTTCCGCAGTTCAATTTTATGCCTCGAATTTATTTTCCCAAGGGTCGAAGGTTGTATTTTAACAGGCGCAGTTTCATTTTTCAGGGAAGCCAGTTGCCGGTTATCAACATATTCATCGTAAACATGGAGCTTAAATTCCTCAATAATTTTGATCAGTCGTTGTGCATAAGTTGGATCGGTTGCATATCCGGCTCTTTTCAGTCCATGCGCCCAGGCTACATAGTCTTTGGGGTCGAGTTGAAAAAGAAAACTGTAACGGCTTCCGCTCATCAGAAAATTTGAATGATCAATATATGAAGCTTCGGCATGAGCATATTTCCTGAAACATTCCTGACTGGCATCATCGTCGTGGTAGATTTTTTTGCCTCTCCATTCACTTTTGCATTTTATTCCGAAATGATTGTTCGCTTCGGTAGCAAGCCGGCTGTTTCCGTTACCCGATTCCCAGCAGCCCTGCGCCAGTGTTATACTGGCAGGAATTCCGCTGCGCTGCATTTCCGATATCGCTAATTTATAGAATTTACGGATGTATTCATCGCGGGTAAGTTGCGTTGATTGTGCAACTATCTGAATTGAAAAGAACAGAAAAATAAATGAAATCGTGTTTTTAATCATGACCGTTTTAATGTGATTGCTACAAAAATAAGAAAATGTTGTTATCTAAGTCAATTGGCAAATAAGAACTATTAACGTACATTTGAGCAAAACTGTTTAATGTATGAAACGAACCCCGAGACATCGGGGTGAGTTCCATCAGACAATTAAAAAACAAATTATTTACTGATGAAAACG
>JAUYTA010000842.1 GCA_030695265.1 Bacteroidota bacterium | reverse complement strand
ATGAGGGATATCAAATTATTACCATCGCGTTTTATTGAGAATATGGAACGGGAAAGCAGGTGGATCATGTCACTGGATGTAGATCGTTTGCTGCATAGTTTTCGGAATAATGCCGGTGTTTATGCCGGGCTGGAAGGAGGTTACGATACCGTAGAAAAACTTGCCGGTTGGGAATCGCTCGACTGCGAGTTACGTGGTCACACAACCGGTCATATCTTATCCGGGTTAGCCATGCTGTATGCCAGCACCGGCTATGAGCAATTCAAATTAAAAGCAGATAGTTTGGTGAGCAGATTAGCTGTTGTTCAGGAAGCATTGGGTGAAGATGGTTACCTAAGTGCTTTTCCGGAAAATTTAATTAACCGGAATATTGCCGGGCAGCGTGTGTGGGCGTCATGGTACACGCTGCACAAGTTGTATTCGGGACTGATTGATCAGTACCTTTACTGCCACAATCAGCAGGCTTTGGAGATTGTTGCGAAAATGGGTAACTGGGCTTACAACAAACTGCAGAAAGTTACCCCGGAGGAACGCAAAAGGATGATTCGCAACGAATTTGGAGGAGTGAACGATTCGTTTTACACCCTTTATCAAATTACCGGAAAAGCTGAATACAAATGGCTGGCCGAATTCTTTTATCACGACGAAACCCTTGATCCGCTTTTAACGCAGGAAGATAACCTGGATAAGAAACATGCCAATACGTTTATTCCCAAGCTGATTGGATTGGCTCGGGCTTACGAAATTGGAGAACCGGAACAAAATAAAACCATTGCAGGTTTCTTTTGGAATACGGTGGTCGATCATCATTCCTTTTGCACCGGAAGTAACAGCGACAAGGAAAAATTTTTCAAACCCGATCACCAGCACGAACATTTAACAGGTTACACCGGCGAGTCGTGTAATGTGTATAACATGTTGAAATTGACGCGCCATTTGTTTTGCATGGATGCCGATGTAAAACTGGCCGACTATTACGAGAAGGCTTTGTCCAATCATATTTTGGGTCAGCAGGACCCCGAATCGGGCATGGTCGCCTACTTTTTACCCATGTTGCCCGGTGCACACAAAGTGTACAGTACGCCCGATAGTTCGTTTTGGTGTTGTGTGGGCACGGGTTTCGAAAACCATGCAAAATACGGCGAGGCGATTTATTACCATAAAGATGATGAGTTATTTGTCAACCTGTTTATTCCGTCAGAATTAAACTGGAAGGAAAAAGGAGTAACTGTTTTACAGGAAACTAAATTTCCGCAGGAGTCAACAAGTTCGTTCACATTGAAAATCAATCAACCTCAAAAACTGACCATCAACATTCGTTATCCATCATGGGCAACGGCAGGAGCTTCAGTAAAAATAAACGGGAAAAAGTATCGGGTGAAACAGAACCCCGGCAGCTATATTGCCCTGGAACGCACGTGGAAAAACGGCGACAAAATTGAGATTGATTTCCCAATGGAGTTGAAAGTGAACCCGTCAGAAAATCCGGATATTGCATCAATTTCCTACGGCCCGATTGTTTTGGCCGCCAAAATGGGTACCGAAGGAATGCGAAAACCTGCACCCTTTTCCAATCCGGACCTTCACAACGATTATTATACCTACGATTACCGCGTTCCGTTGACTCTCTCGAATGTGCTGAACGTGAAGGGAAAACCGGTTGAAGAATGGCTGAAACCGGTAGCCGGACAGCTGCTGACATTTAAAACCATTAATGTTGCTGATAAAGATTTCATATTTGTTCCGCTGTTTGATTTGCATCGGGAACGGTACGTTGTTTACTGGAATTTAAAATAGATAGCCACTCAGCGGGTGACTTGAAGTCACCCGCTGAGTAAGCTGTAACATATTAAAATATGCGATTTAAAGTAGTCTCTGTTTTTCTCCTTGGAATATTCATAGTTATCGCCATGCCGTTGGCAGGGGCTGTTTATCAATGGTCTGTCGAAGTAACTTCGGTGGTTTCAGGCGAAACCAACGCTCATCCACGTGCTTTTCTTTGGATTCCGGAAGATTGCAAACAAGTGAGAGCCGTTATTGTTGGGCAGCACAACATGTCGGAAGAAACCATTTTCGACCATCCGGTTTTTCGGAAACAAATGTCGGAGCTTGGGATTGCCATTATTTGGGTAACACCCGGTTTCAATATGGTATTCGATTTTAACAATGGCGCCGGTGAGCAGTTCGAAGGAATGATGAAAGCGTTGGCGGAAGAATCGGGATACAACGAGCTGGAATTTGCTCCGGTCATCCCGATCGGGCATTCTGCCTATGCCAGTTATCCATGGAATTTTGCAGCCTGGAACCCCGAACGGACATTGGCCGTGCTTTCCATTCATGGAGATGCTCCGTTGACCAATCTCACCGGAAGTGGCCAACCCAATCCTGACTGGGGCGCGCGAAACATTGACGGTGTTCCCGGTCTTATGGTCGAAGGCGAATACGAATGGTGGGAAGACCGTGTGCAACCTGCACTCAATTTTCAGCAAAAGTTTCCAAAAGCAACCATTTCTTTTTTTTGCGATGCAGGGCGTGGCCATTTCGATGTGTCCGACCAGTTGGTTGATTACCTGTCGCTTTTCCTGAAAAATGCTTTACGATACCGGTTGCCAAAGGAAAGTACACCCGATGAACCTGTCAAACTAATTCAGGTTGATCCTGAAAAGGGTTGGCTGAAAGAACGGTGGAAAAAAGATCAAAAACCATCGGTACCAGTTGCTCGATACAATGAATACAAAGGCGATCGGAAAGATGCATTTTGGTATTTCAATCAGGAAATGGCTGAAACCACGGAGAAATATTATGCACGGGTTCGTGGCAAAAAAGACCAGTATCTGGGCTTTAGTAAGAATGGTCAACTTTTACCGTTTAATCAAAAACAACATGCCCGGATTGTCGGGAAGTTTGAGCCCGAAACCGATGGTCTGACTTTTCATCTTCGCGCTGAATTCACAAATACATTGCGCACCGTTCAATCA
This sequence comes from Bacteroidota bacterium, assembly GCA_030695265.1. Classification (GTDB taxonomy): domain Bacteria; phylum Bacteroidota; class Bacteroidia; order Bacteroidales; family Prolixibacteraceae; genus Aquipluma. The sequence goes on along the minus strand of JAUYTA010000842.1, from coordinate 1,047 downwards.
ATCGATCACGGCAAAGGAAAACCAACTATCAGCCGTATTTGCGGGCCGGTTGAGAAAATGAATGATAGCACTTTCTCCGTCCGTTTTTACCGGATGGGATTAAATAATCCACGCCGGACGGGCGATATCTGGTTGCTGGCCAGTCACGATGGTGATAAAAATTATAAAAGTTCTGTTCAGCAATTTACAATGCGAATTCCGCTTCGTAACGAGGAAGGATTGGAACAACAAATCACTTTTGCTCCAATTTCTGATGTTAAAAACGGTACGGAAACGCTGCCTTTAATTGCTTCCGCTTCCAGCGGAATGCCGGTTTATTTTTACGTTCAGGAAGGGTCAGCCGAAGTGAAAGATGGGAAACTGGTTTTTACCCGGATTCCGCCGCGAACTAAATTTCCGGTGAAAATAACTGTCGTTGCATGGCAATATGGACGATCCATTGAACCAAAAGTAAAAACGGCAGAACCGATTGTGCAAAGCTTTTGGATTGAAAAGAATTGATTTTTTTATTTTACCAACCCGACCGTTTTCCCGGTTCTTGCCGATTCCCTTGCCGCATCTAAAATCTTAACGACCAACACATTGTTTTCCAATGAATAGGGATCGTATTTTGTCATTTTTACTTTCCCGCTTATCACATCAAAAAAATAGGAGAACGGATCTTCATAAACCGCAATGTCTTTTGATGTAACCTGCATGGCCTTTTCGGTCTTCATTGTATTGTTTCTCAGACGCATATTTTTACTGTCTGCTGCAATAATATATCCTGAATCACCGTACAATTCCATGTCTTTTCTTCCGAAAGGCCAGTTCCACGAAGCCTGAATAATGCATTGAGATTCAGGATAGTTGACAATTATGGTTGCTTCATCATCTACTTTGGGGTAAATTTCAGGTTTGAAATTCCGGGTAACGGCTGTTACTGAAACGGGCTCTTGTCCTTTTTGAATGTAAGTCATCAGATTTGTCCCGTAACATCCAAAATCAATTAAAGCGCCACCGCCGTTTTGAACAGGGTCAGTCAGCCAATCCAAAAAAAACTGGTCG
>JAUYTA010000841.1 GCA_030695265.1 Bacteroidota bacterium | reverse complement strand
CAAATATCAAAAACTCTCTGATTTGAGTATTTTTTCGTACTTACTGCCGTTCGAAGGGTCACATTCGTTTAAAATAACCGAAACCCGGTTCCGTTCATCAGGAAAAGATTTTGAAAAAATATTTACCAATTCATCCGATTTCGCATCAAAAAATACCTGCAAAATGTACAAGGATGGACGTGCCCTGAAAACTTTTTGAATTGATTTTAATGATTCGGCAATTACGCCACGACCTTCAGGCGACTTATCGGCCATTATATCAAGCCCTTGACGATGATATTGGTACATACAGCTTCGAAACCCTGAATACGATTTATTCAGAATATTTTCGACCAGCCAATAACGGTTGCGTTCACTTTCAAAAGCTTTCCAGCCTTTCTCACGGGCATTCTGCGAATTATTTACAATCGACTGCGCTTTTTGAAAATATTCAGTTCCTCCTTCAGGAAAAAATGAATCGTAATCCATGCCTAAAATAACGTAGGCATAAAAAGCCAGAATATTGGTCAGATTGTCTTTATTTGAAGTTTCATTAAATTCAAGCGTCTGATATTCAACATACTTTGCATGAAAATCTTTGTCTTTAATATTCAGCAAAATAGTTTCGTAGGATGAACCAAAAACCGGGCGGCGAACCTGAACCTGAATGCTACCTTTAAATTCGTCGGATGAAATTTGTTCTTCCAAATTGATAAAAAAGCTGCATTCAATACGTTCATCCATTGAATATTTATGATCGGTCCATTTACGGTTGTTCATGAATTCATACAAATCAGATTGCATGGTTTCAAAAACGGTACGGTTGGTTCCCTGAATTTTCTGTGACGATATGCTGATATTGCAGCGCAACTCCTGAGCAAATAAATGCTGGGTCACGAGGAAAACAATAATAATCAACCAAATTTTCTTCATACCGGTCATTTTATCTTATTCAATATTAACAAATTAATCCTGAAGTTCTTGCCTTTTCTCCATTTCAGAAATAATAGCAGACACAATATCTGCAGCAACCTCAGTCTTGGATTTTAACTCAAAAAAAGTCAGATTATTGTCTTTATCGATCAATGTTATTTTATTGGTATCAACTCCAAATCCGGCACCTGCATCGTTCAGTGAATTTAAAACAATCAAGTCGAGGTTTTTTCTTTTCAGCTTTGCGAACGCATTCGAAAGTTCATCGTTGGTTTCAAGCGCAAATCCTATAAGCAGTTGATTATCTGATTTTATGCGCCCCAAATCAGCTGCAATATCGTTGGTAGGCTTTAACCGAATCATCAAATCGTCTTTTTCTCTTTTGATTTTTGAATCAGAAAATGATTCTGGAGTAAAGTCGGCAACAGCTGCACACATCACTGCCCCATCGGTTTCAGGAAATATTTCGAGGCATTTCTCATGCATTTCTCTGGCAGACTCAACCGGAATAACTGTTATTCCGGCATTTGTACATTTAATTTGCACCGGACCGGAAACGAGTGTAACCTTTGCCCCTGCACAGGCAAGTTCGCTGGCAATTGCATAGCCCATTTTTCCTGAAGAATAATTCCCGATAAAGCGTACAGGATCAATTTTTTCGTGGGTAGGGCCGGCAGTTACAAGAAAATGTTTATTCCGTAGTATTTTTTTTTGATTGAAGAAGCGGACAACCTCTTCTATAATATTTTCAGGCTCTTCCATCCGGCCTTTTCCATGCAAACCGCTGGCCAATTCGCCTTCGCCAGGTTCGATGATGGTGTTTCCAAAAGAACGTAAAATTTCAATATTCCGAAGGTTTGCAGGATGCCTGAACATATCAAGATCCATAGCAGGCGCGATCATCACCTGACATTTTGCTGATAAATAAGTCGTAACAAGCAGATTATCGCATACGCCGTTGGCCATTTTTCCGAGGGTGGCTGCCGTTGCAGGTGCAATTAGCAT
>JAUYTA010000836.1 GCA_030695265.1 Bacteroidota bacterium | reverse complement strand
CTAATCAAAAAAACTACTATGGAACAAAAATCAACTTTTTGGAAATCAGCAATGGTTTATGGCCTTTATGTCGGTATTTTTTTAACGCTCTATTCGGTTGTGATATATGTTTTAGGACAATCTCAAAATAAGAGTCTCGCGTTTATACCATTTATACTGTATGCTGTATGTATTGTTATGGCTCAGATTTATTACAGAAACAACGAACTGAATGGATCCATTTCTTATGGACAGGCTGTGGGTATTGGAGTGGCTGTTATGTTTTTTAGCGGAATAATCGCCACACTGTATAGCCTGATCATTTTCAAGATCGATCCAAGTTTGCTTGACCAAATCAGAATTGCCCAGGAAGAAGCCTACATACAAAACGGAATGAGCGAAGAAATGATTGAAAAAACAATGGAGATGTCAGCAAAAATGATGACTCCGGGATGGATGGCTATTATAGCATTATTAAGTTCTGTATTCATTGGAACAATCATATCTTTGGTCAGTGCAATTTTCATTAAAAAGCAGCCCAGCGAAGATGCTTTTGAAGATGCAATGGAAGAAGTAAAAACTGAAGACTAAAAACAAATGGATATTTCCGTAGTTGTACCGCTTTTTAATGAAGTTGATTCACTTCCTGAATTGACTGAATGGATTGATAAAGTTTTGAAAAGCAATGACTTTACTTACGAGGTTATTTTGATTGATGATGGCAGCACCGATGATTCATGGGAACTGATTGAGCAGCTCAGCCGTCAAAATCCTTGCATTAAAGGAATAAAATTCAGGCGCAACTACGGAAAATCTGCCGGTTTGTATTGCGGTTTCAAACAGGCTGAAGGCGATGTGGTAATTACCATGGATGCCGATTTGCAGGACAGCCCGGAGGAAATACCGGATTTGTACCGCATGATTACTGAAGAAAAATATGACCTTGTTTCCGGCTGGAAGAAAAAACGCTACGATCCGGTACTTTCGAAAAACATTCCGAGTAAATTTTATAACTGGACTGCCCGCCGGATGACAGGAATTAAAATTCACGATTTTAACTGCGGTTTAAAAGCCTACCGGAAACAAGTTGTTAAAAGCATTGAAGTGTATGGCGACATGCACCGATACATTCCGGTATTGGCGAAATGGGCCGGATTTAAGCGAATTGGCGAAAAAGTTGTTCAGCACCAGGAACGCAAGTTTGGAGTCACCAAATTCGGAATGGAGCGTTTTATTCGCGGGCCGCTCGGTTTACTTTCTGTAATTTTTATTTCGAAGTTTAGCAAACGTCCAATGCACTTTTTTGGCGTATTTGGAACGCTCACTTTTATGATAGGATTTGCCGCTGCAGTTTGGGTAGGAGCACAAAAACTTTATCTCACCCTCAACAACCAGCTGGCTCCCCGCATCACTGACAGTCCTTACTTTTTTCTATCACTCGCAGCCATGATCATCGGTACACAATTGTTCCTGGCCGGATTTCTTGCCGAACTGAATTTCCGCAATTCATCCGAGCGTAACACTTACCTGATTGATAAGAAAACGACATAAGATTGGAAATTGATGATTGATGATTTCCAAACAAAAAAGAGGGAAAGACGTTAATTATAGAAATGTTTATCATCTATGAACGACCAGACCTCAAAAATATACCGTGATCTCACTTCAAAAGAAGAAATAGTAAACGGTATTACCCATGGAATCGGCGCATTACTTAGTGTTGTTGCGCTGGTAGTGCTTATAATGGTTGCCGGTAATTATGGCGATGCATTGCAACTGGTAAGTTTCTCAATTTATGGAGTTACACTCATTCTGTTGTATTTATCATCAACTTTGTACCACAGTTTTTCGGGTTCGCGAATAAAGAATCTGTTTGCGCGTTTCGATCATGTTTCAATTTTTTTGCTCATTGCCGGAACTTATACGCCTATTTTACTCACAAGTATTGGCGGAGTATGGGGCTGGACTTTATTTGGGGTCATTTGGGGGCTGGCGCTTGTCGGGGCGGTAATCCGTTCCATTTATCTGCACCGTTTCCGTAAATTAATGGTTGTAGTTTACCTTTTGATGGGCTGGATGTTCGTTATTGCCGGCAAGCAGGTTTATTTGAGTTTGTCTTCAATTAGCCTTACTTTCCTCATTTTGGGAGGAGTTGCCTATTCGGTTGGCGTTATTTTTTATATGTGGCGCAAACTTCCCTACAGTCACGGAATATGGCATTTATTTGTTCTGACTGGCAGTATATTGCATTTCTTTGCCATTTATTTCAGTATAAACTTAAACTGAAATTCTCCTGAGAAAATCCTTGTTGTTTTTTATTACCACCACATTTGATGGTAGTTTTGGCTTGTGAATGGCAATTTGACGACCCGCAATCAGAATCTTGTTTTTATTGAAAGTCAACGATAAATTGGCAAGGTATTGTTCCAGTTCTGGTTTTTCGATGGCATTGATAAAAGTAGTACACACAAAAGTGAATTCAGTGCTTCTTAGCAAACTGGCCAGATCGCTGAAGGGCAAACTTTGGCCTAAATAAATGCATCTCAACCCGTTTTCGGCGGCAAGAAAATTAAAATACAACAAGCCAAGTTCATGCAATTCTTCTTCACAGAGGAAAAACAATACCTTTTTTTCTGAAAGATGATTGTCGAATTTTGCTGTTTCA
>JAUYTA010000081.1 GCA_030695265.1 Bacteroidota bacterium | reverse complement strand
CCGACATCAAATTCAAAGGCGATAAAAGTTTAATTGACATATTGGGAGCCGAAATGGACAATCTTTTCCTCGAAAAAGTGAAAACTGTTTCCATTTCTCCTGAAATTGTTCAAAAACACAAAGATTTAAAAATAGTATTCACTCCAATTCATGGAACAGGAGTTCGTTTGGTTCCTGCTGCTTTGCGGGCATTTGGTTTCACTAACATATTTAATGTTCCTGAACAGGATGTTGTGGATGGAAACTTTCCAACTGTTGTTTCGCCCAATCCGGAAGAAACCGCAGCGCTGGAAATGGCGATTGCCAAAGCTGTTGAAGTTGATGCGGATTTGGTATTGGCCACTGATCCTGATGGTGACCGGCTTGGGGTTGCCGTTAAAAACGATAAAGGCAAATTCGTTATCCTGAACGGGAACCAAACCGCTTTGGTCTTTATTTATTATATCATCAGCAAACGCAAGGAAAGTGGCAAATTGGCCGGCAACGAGTTTGTGGTAAAAACCATTGTGACCACCGAACTGATTGCAAAAATTGCAGAGCAAAACGGAGTTGATTTTTACGATGTATTTACAGGTTTTAAATACATTGCCGAGGTAATCCGCGATTTGGAAGGACAGAAAGTTTACATTGGCGGTGGCGAAGAAAGTTTCGGATTTATGCCTGCCGATTTTGTGCGCGATAAAGATGCTGTTTCATCGTGTGCGTTGATGGCCGAAATTGTGGCCTGGGCAAAGGATCAGGGCAAATCGTTGTACGAAATGTTACTCGATATCTATGTGCAATACGGTTTTTCGCGCGAAAAATTGAAATCTGTTGTGCGCAAAGGAAAAGCGGGAGCCGAAGAAATTGAGCAAATGATGGTTAATTTCCGAACCAATCCACCGAAAGTTTTGGGCGGGTCGAAATTGAAAATAGTGAAGGATTATGAAACCCTTGTTGCAAGGAATGTACTTTCAGGAGAAGAAACGGCAATCGACCAGAAAACTACCTCGAATGTATTACAGTTCTTCACCGAAGACGGAACAAAAATCTCTGTGCGCCCTTCAGGAACTGAACCTAAAATAAAATTTTATTGCGAGGTGGCCGGTGAACTTGCCAGTCGGGCAGATTACGATGCAGTTGCAGCAAAGGCTGACGGGAAAATTGAAGCTATTTTGAAAGAACTCGATCGGTAAGTTTCAAGTTTCAAGTTTCAAGTTCCAAGTTTCAAGTTCCAAGTTGAAAAATCATTATTCATCAGCAATGAAATGAGGATCAATGACAACAAATGACACGAAGTGAATGACAATTAATGACGTGAAACCAATGACAATAGAATGACTATCAATGACAAATAATAATAATAACCAAAAACCAACTCAAATGAAACGTGTATTATTTTCAGCAGCAGGAGTTCTGGCTTTTACTGCAATTTTCGCTCAGGGAAGAACTGATTTTCCGATGAAACCTGAAATGACTGAAATCTGGGATCCTGAAGTCACCGTGATTACTCCCGGAGCAACAGTTGTTGATGCTCCATCGGATGCCATCGTTCTTTTCGACGGAGTAAATCTGGGTACTGAATGGACCAATGACGCCGGTGCAGAACCCGGTTGGACTGTGGCCGATGGTTGTGTAACAGTCGCAAAAGGTAAAGGAACGATTAAAACCAAACGCGTGTTCAATGATTTTCAGCTTCACATCGAATGGCGGTCGCCTTCTGAAGTGGTTGGTGAAAGTCAGGGGCGTGGAAACAGCGGAGTTTTTCTTCAGGGAATTTACGAAGTTCAGGTATTGGACAACTACAATAACAGAACTTACCGCAATGGACAGGCCGGAAGTTTGTACAAACAACATCCCCCGCTCGTAAATGCTTGCAAAGCTCCGGGCGTGTGGCAGGTGTATGATATTATTTATACTGCTCCCCGGTTTAATTCAAACGGGACCTATTTTACACCGCCAACCGTAACCGTTTTACACAATGGTGTTTTGGTGCAAAATCATGTTGCGTTGCGTGGTCCAACTCCTTACATTGGTATTCCGGAGTATTTCGTAAAACCTCACGGAGCAGGACCAATCACACTTCAGGATCATGGCAATCCTGTAAGTTTCCGCAATATCTGGATTCGCGAATTGTAATAATATAACAGGCAAAGCTTTCTTTAAACAGGAAGCTTTGTTATTTTTCAGCTAAGCCTAAGTTCAACCGATGTCGTCAAACCTGAAACATTTTTTCGTTTTATTTCTGATTTTCGTCCTTTCTTTTAATGCAATTGCCCAAACTTTTACTTCTTCCAATCTACCTTTGGTTGTTATCACCACCAATGGACAGACGATAAAGGATGATCCTAAGGTCATTGTAGATATGGGCATTATCTGGAATGGCCCCGGCAAACGAAATGCATTGAGCGATCCGAAAAACAATTACAATGGCAAAGTGGGAATCGAATGGCGGGGATCATCATCTCAGGGTTTTCCGAAGAAAAGTTACGGTTTCGAAACCAGATCGGCTGATGGCCTTGACATTGATGTTTCGCTGTTGGATTTGCCCAAAGAAAACGATTGGATACTTTATGCCCCTTACACCGACAAAACGATGATACGCGATGTGCTGACTTATACATTGGACGCTTCGCTGGGGCATTGGTCGCCTCGTTGCCGGTTTGTCGAACTTTTTCTGAATGGTAGTTATGAAGGAGTTTATGTGCTGATGGAAAAAATCAAACGCAACAAAAACCGGGTTGACATTGCCAAACTTACCACAACCGACAATGCAGGTGAAGCCTTGACCGGAGGGTACATTGTTAAAATTGATAAAACAACAGGTGGTGGTGGCGAGGGATGGAGTTCTAATTACAGCAATATTGTTGGACGGACTTTTTATCAGTACGATTATCCAAAGTCGAAGGAGATTACTACAGTCCAGAAAAGTTATATCCAAACATATATTCGCCTGATGGAAAATGCGCTATACCAGGAAGTTTTTAATTTTCCGGGTAATTATCATGAATACCTGAACGATTCCTCTTTTATAGATTTCATGATCATTAACGAGTTGGCTAAAAATGTGGATGGTTACCGTTTGAGTTCATACTTGTACAAAGGTAAAAATGACCGGATAAACTGCGGCCCCATCTGGGATTTTAACCTCACCTACGGAAATGCTGATTATTACAATGGATGGTCAACTTCCGGTTTTCAATATCAGGCGTATTTAGGAGCCGATTACTGGCAAAATCCGTTTTGGTGGAACAAGTTAATGCAAGATCCAGCCTATGTCAATAAATTAAAAAAGCGGTGGACAACGCTCCGGAAAAAAGAGTTGTCGGAGCAGCGAATTGCATTTGTAATTGATAGTTTAACCAATGTGATTTCTGAAGCTCAGGTTCGCAATTATCAGCGATGGCCAATTCTGGGAGTAAAAGTCTGGCCGAATTATTACGTTGGAAGCAGCTACGTTTCTGAAATTAACTGGATGAAAAACTGGATAACCAGCCGCCTTGCATTTCTGGATCAGCAGTGGCCGTATGATTTTACCGGTTACGAAAACCAATTCGTTTCCCAATCAACTTCCATATTTCCAAACCCTTTTAACGACCGGCTTACTGTTCAGCTTGCCCCAACTGTAAATGGTGAAGGAATTGCTGAAATATTCAGTTCTGGTGGGATGTTGATCAGGAAACAAAACATTGATATTCAAAACGGACAGATACAGCTTGATTTTTCAGGAAATAATTCTTTGAGTCCAGGCATCTTTATTTTAAGGATCAACCATAACAATCGCGTATTACTAGCAGAGAAAGTTGTGAAAAGGCCGTAGTGTCGTGTTTACATTAAATTGTCTGAATCCAGTTACCCTGAACTTGTTTCAGGTTCTCATATATTTAGGGATGCTGAAACAAGTTCAGCATGACGACGCATCAATACTGCGACTGAACACTGACCACTAATTTTTTCAACCTTACATTTTCCTTACTTCTTTTTCTCCTGATGGACGACGCGATTTCAGGGGAAAGTTTTTTATCTATCTTTGCGCCAATTCATAAAAAACATGTCTCATGCAGGAAAAAATTCTTATCCTCGATTTTGGTTCACAATACACACAGTTGATTGGCCGGCGCGTTAGGGAGTTGAACGTTTATTGCGAAATCTATCCTTTTAACCATTTTCCGGCGATTGACGAAACCGTAAAGGGCGTAATTTTATCCGGAAGCCCATCTTCAGTAAGAGATGCCAATGCACCGAAACCTGATTTGTCGCTTATTAAAGGCAAATTGCCTTTACTGGGAGTTTGCTATGGCGCACAATACCTGGCGCATTATTTTGGCGGCGAAGTGATGCCATCAGATTCGCGGGAATACGGACGCGCCAAACTTGGTTTTGTAGATTCTGCAAATGTGTTGTTTAAAAATATAAGCGAACATACCCAGGTTTGGATGTCGCATGGCGATACCATCGAGCGCCTTCCCGAAAACTACAAAGTAATTGCAAGTACTGCCGACGTTGACAAGGCTGCTTTTCAGATAGAAGGTGAACAAACTTTTGGCATCCAGTTTCATCCTGAAGTTTATCATACTACCGAAGGAACCCAGCTGCTTCATAATTTTGTAGTTGATATTTGCGGTTGCAAACAAGACTGGACACCGGATTCGTTCATCGAAACAACCATAAAGGAACTTCAGGACAAGCTTGGCGACGACAAAGTGGTGCTTGGCCTTTCAGGCGGAGTTGATTCGTCGGTGGCCGGAGTGCTTTTGCACCGTGCGATCGGTAAAAACCTGACCTGCATTTTTGTGGACAATGGGCTGTTGCGCAAGGATGAATTTCAGCAAGTACTTGATTCGTATCAGCACATGGGACTGAATGTGATTGGAGTTGATGCCCGGCAGAAATTCTGGGACGATCTGGCCGGAATTACCGATCCTGAAACAAAACGTAAAACAATTGGCCGCGACTTCATCGAAGTATTTGATGTGGAAGCGCACAAAATACAGGACGTGAAATGGCTGGCACAGGGAACGATTTATCCTGATGTGATCGAATCTGTTTCGGTAAACGGACCTTCGGCGACCATTAAATCTCACCACAATGTGGGTGGATTGCCCGAGAAAATGCACCTGAAAGTTGTTGAACCATTGAATTTGTTGTTCAAGGACGAAGTTCGCAGGGTGGGGAAGGCTTTGGGAATTAAGCAGGAATTGTTGGGTCGTCATCCATTTCCGGGACCGGGATTGGGTATCCGTATTCTGAGCGATGTGACTCCCGAAAAAGTCCTCATGCTTCAGGAGGCTGATGCTATATTCATCAATGGCCTGAAAGAATGGGGTTTGTACGACAAGGTTTGGCAGGCCGGAGCA
>JAUYTA010000880.1 GCA_030695265.1 Bacteroidota bacterium | reverse complement strand
CTGAATAATATCCGAAACGCCGGTTCCTTCATAAAGCAAAGTTCCCTTTCCGAAGTTATTGATAGTAATTGCAGGATATTTCCCAAAGTGAGGATGATCGTAATAAGCCAGTGTTTTCGCGGTTTCCGGAATAATGTATTCGGCCCAATCGTAAACTTTGTTCGAAGCCTCGTCAACTTTAAACGGATTGTCCTTCAGGCTCAATTCCTTGAAATTGGTGAATTCCTGGTAATAAAAACCACAGGCTTTGCGCAGCGGTCCGGGAGCCAGTATCGGGCGAACCATCGAATTCTCGTCGCAAAAACCGCTTTTGAACTGCATGATTACATGCCCACCGTTTTCAACGTATTTGCTTATTTTATTCAGCAAATCGTCGCTGGCAATGTACAAAGCAGGAATAATAACCAGATCGTAATTCTCGAATTTGGCATTTTCAGGAAAGATAAAATCGACTCCCACATTGTTCCTGAAAAGCACTTTATGAAACTGACCAACCAACTCGTTGCGGTAAATATTTCCTGAACCTCCCCACATGTCTTGTTTACCGCTTTTGAATGGCATAATATTCAGGGCAGCATTCGAATCGTGACTGAATAAAATTGCTACTTTATTGGTGATTTTCAGGTTGACCAGTTTTTTGCCGAATTTCTGCAACTCATGGGCTGTTTTCGAATATTCGGCGTAGGCGCGATTCGGTTGCAGGTCGTGCGAAAGAACACCTTTCCAGTAGGTTTCCTGGCCGTAATGAATTGAATGCCAGTGCCAGTATTCGACCATGTTGGCGCCCGAACCCATGTGCGCATACACATTTTGGCGAAGCTGACCATCATACGGCGGCATTTGCGATTTTGAATCCCAGCCGATGGTTTGCGCGTTGGTTTCGGTAATCAGGTAATTTTTCATTTTTACTGAACGGAAAAAATCGCCTGCAAAAGCAATCTCATCGCCGGTTAGGTTATCCTGCGAACCATGGTAAACGTTCACGGCCATCACATCCATCTTTTTGGCGCTTTCAATTTGGTCGATATCCTGAACCGATGGCATGAAACAATGCATGATAAATTGGTCGGGACGACGGTATTCTGCCACAATTCCCGACTGCCAGGTGAGATAATCAGCCACCGATTTCCGCTTGAAACGCTCCCATTCCATTTTGTAGGCTGTATTGGTAACTCCGTCTTTTACCGGAAATTCGTCCCAATCGTTCATGGTCATTCCCCAGTAATTCAGGCCCCACAGTTTATTCAGGTTTTCGGTGGTGCCGAATTTCTTCTTCAGGTAATTCACAAAACTGATATGATAATTGTAGTTGTTCACACCGTACGAAGTAGTTTCATTGTCAACCTGATAGCCAATAATGGCCGGATGTTTGGCGTAATGTTCCATCATTTTCCGGATAATCCGTTCCGAATAAAACAGAAAGGTCGGGCTGGTAATGTTCATATTCTGACGAATTCCGTAATAGGCTTTCCCTCCCTTTTCATAATCGACCAGTACTTCCGGATGTTTGTGGTAAAGCCATGCAGGCATCGAATAGGTTGGAGTGCCAAGAATCACCTTGATTCCATTGGCATGAAGACCGTCAATAATGCGATCCATCCAGGCGAATTCGAATTCACCTTCGCGAGGTTCAAACAAACTCCAGGTCGATTCGCCCACACGAACGACCGACATGCCCGATTCCTTCATCAGCTTCAGGTCATCGGCCAACCGGTCGGTGGGCATGTATTCGTGGTAATAAGCTGCGCCGTAAAGCACATTGTCGAATTTAGACGATTGAGCCGATAGCGTTCCGGCCACCAGCAACAGCATGGAAAGAATAAACAGATTTTTCATTTCTAATGGTTTAAGTTTGATCAGTTAATGCACAAATATATACAATAGACGGTAAACGTATAACAAACACTTATTTAAATTCAAATTCCCTGCGACACCTGCCATGTCGGCAATCAGGAACTACTGATCACCCTTTTCCCCTTCGCCTTTGCCTTTGTCTTTTTATACTGCGACTGACCACTTTCCCCTTTTTGTCATTCTCCTTTGCTTTTTTCATCTTTGCATTTCAATCAAAAAAACACAATGTCCCTTTTCAACGAAGTTTTGATTTTCCTGGCAGCACTGGCCGCTGGTTTTATCAATGCCATTGCAGGAGGCGGAACGCTGGTTAGTTTTCCGGCGCTACTGGCAATAGGAATTCCGCCGGTAGTTGCAAATGTTACCAATACCGTTGCACTGGTGCCCGGAACCATTGGCGGAATGTGGGCGCAGCGCGATTTTTTCCAATCGCAATACAAACGTTTGCTTAAATTATTGCCGGTTGCCATTGTTGGTGGCGTTGCCGGTGGTTTACTTCTCATCAATACCAGCGAAAGTTCCTTCAGAAGCGTTATTCCATATCTTATTTTGCTGGCGACTTTGTTGCTCGCGGTTCAGGTTCCGGTTAAAAATTGGGTGGTTGCGCGCATGGGGAATGTGCACCATGAAAAACACAGTCCGTTTTTTATGCTGACAATGGTTTTTCTGGCAGCCATTTACGGTGGCTATTTCGGCGCCGGACTGGGAGTTATCCTGATGGCTGTACTGGGTTTGGTTACCGACGATTCGCTTACAAGGTTGAATTTTCTGAAACAGGCGCTTGGATTTGCCATTAACCTCGCAGCGGCTATTTATTTTGTTTTCTCCGGAAAAGTAGATTGGTGGATCGCTTTTGTGATGGCATTTGGATCAATTCTGGGGGGATTGCTGGGGGGAAAACTGGCCGGAAAAATAAAACCTGAAATGTTGCGCTGGATCGTGGTTTCTGCCGGATTGATTGCGGCTACGGTTTACTTTATAAAAGGATAAATCATGGGCAACTGGACGGTAATTATCAGTTTTACATACAGCTACGAAGCTCATCTGTTAAACTTGCTCCCGAACTGGTTCTAATGATTCTGATCGCTTTGATCATTATTTTGATTTTTATTCCATTGGCTCTCATTTACCTTCCATAATTAGACTTTTTTTTATTCCCGGCTTTTTCCTGAAGGCAAACCAGCATCCGGTCAAAGTAAGCAATAGCATTTGTATCCCACTGAAGGCAATCCAATATGGCATCATCGTTTTTCCAACAATGGCTTCGCCGGTATGTAAATCAATCACCAGTTTATGCAGAGTTTGCGGTTGCTTTTGTTTCGATCCGTCCAGTTTTGAAGTAATATCGCCAGCCAACGGATTATTTTTTACTTCCTTTCCATTATGGTCGAGCTGGATAATTCCCTTTTTTCCGGCGCTCACCAACAGTTGGTTATTGGACATGCTGACATGAAATACATCCTTATCAATTAACCGGACAACTGTGCTGCCTGCCAACCGCCATAAACCTTGTTTGCTGGAAATATACAAGGTATCGTTCACCAGTAACAATGAGCGGACATCACTTCCCGCCAATTCAGGAACAGAACTGACCCGACTACCTTCAACGATATAAAGTCCGTTTTTGGAACCAACATATTGCCGGTCAGCAGCTACAACCATCGACTTTATTTCATTTTCAGAATAATTATCAGTCGTAAATGGGAGGTTAATTTTAACCCGATCCATGTGCAAAAAGCCATCCAATGCCAAAAATATAGCAGTTATGCTGATAAGGAAAGCAGGAAAAAGGAAAAGGATTCCCGGCCATTTGTGCCAGACTCTTATTTGTTTGTAAGTAAACATCGTATTTTAAGTTTTAGAATTTCCAGTTTAGTCCCACTAAAAATAGTTGTCCCAAAGTATGCTCGGTTTCATTGGTAACCGATTTGTCCGTTTTCTCAGTTTTTACTTTCGAAAGACTGTCAAATACGTCTGTCATGCGGAAAGTAAATGCACCGTTGGCAAGTATCTTTTTTTCCACACCGAAGTCGGCAAACCAGATGGTGCTTTCCTCCTTTGCATTCGAAATTTTTGGGCCGACAGCATTTCCGGATAGTTGCACCGACCATCCGTGCGGGAAAGTAAAATCGGTAATGGCTTTTGCCGACCATTTGTACTGATCGGCCAGCGCATCGCCCCGATAGTCGCCGCTGGTAATTTCAGATTCGAACTGTGAAAAACTTGCAGTAAGCTGCCAGAAATCGAAAGGTTTCAGGGTTGACATCAGCTCGTAACCAGCCACATAAGCCCGACCGGCATTTTGAGGTTGCTCGGTTACAATGTTATTTTCGTCTTCGGTAATTGTTTTCTAGATTACATCGGTTATGTCGCGGTAAAAAAGGTTGGCCCCAACATTAAACTTATCGAAGTTCTTCAGGTAACCCACTTCGTACGCCCATGCTTTTTCCGGTTTCAGCGCCGGATTTCCTTTCGAAATCTTGGTTGGTTCCTTCTGTTCGGTAAACGGATTGAGGTCTTTAAAACCCGGGCGGCGAATGCGGCGGCCAAAGTTCAGTGTAATGTATTGGGTTTTGTCGATATTAAAAGTGGCTGATGCCGACGGTAACAACAGACCGTATGATTTATCACCTTCCAACGAAGTGGTTTCGGCATTCCCAACTGTTTGAGTAGCTTCAAAGCGCAAACCTGTCTTTAGTTTTAAAAAGCGCACATTATATTCGTCGGAAACATAGAACGCATGGGTGGTTTCGGTCACTTTAAAATTGTCGAAACCATTGCTCGATTTGGTCCAGGAAGTATCTTTATAACTGAACTTATCGGTGGTGTTGTTAAAAGTGCGGTTGTCCAATTCTCCTGAATAGCCAAAAGTCAGGAGATTTTTTGCCAGTTTTAACTTGGTGATGTTGGCGTTCCAAAGCAGTTTTTCTCCTTTTTGCTTTTCATTTTTATTCTCCAAAGCGGGTTGAAAGTTGGCCCATTTCCCCGCCCGGGTGAGCACATAAGTGGCTTTCTCATCCGTTTTTTTCTGCTCATCGATCTGGTAGCTGGCATTTACCGAAAATTTTGCCTGATTTGAAAATGTATGTTCGAGCGCCGAAAATACCTGATGATACTCGTTGGGTTTGTATTCTGTTTTCAGTTCCTGACCACGGGATTTAAATTTTCCACTGGCATCGGTTCGGGTAAAATCGAGGCTTTTGTCTTTGTCCTCCAACTGATAACCAAATATGTACTCCCCGGTAAACTTTGTTTTTGGCTTGAAGTAATAATCGAACCCTGTACGCAGATTGTGGTTGGTAAACGACTTGTCTTCATACTCATACGAGTTTTCAATTTGGGTAATCTGCCCATCTTTCAAATCGGTTTTGAGCTTATCTTTTGGTTTCGGTACATTTCGGCGTAAAAAATCGTAGTTGGCAAACAGGTTTAGTTTTTCGGTTTTATTCGAAAGCGAGATTCCACCTGCTTGTCCGTCGTGATTGCCGGCCATTGCTTCAACTTTCCCGTGCAATCCATAGTTCAGATTGTCTTTCAGCACAATGTTGACAATCCCGTTGATGCCTTCCGACTGATATTCGGAACCGGGAACAGCAATAATTTCGATGTAACTGATGCTTGCAGCCGGAATCTGATCGAGTACAGTTTCACGGTTGTTGCCACTCAAACCTGACTCACGGCCATTGATCAGCACTTTGGTGTAAGCGTTTCCCAAACCACGAAACCGTATGTCGCGGTTGTGCCCCGGACTTCCACCCATGGCCACCGAAGGCATGTTTTTGAGAATATCGCCGGCAGTTCCGCCACTTTCAGAAATTAATGAGCTGGTTTTATACTTGATTGACGAAGGTTTGATCTGACTAACGTGTGCAGTTCCGGTAACTATCACTTCCGCCAAATTTGTGTTTGAAGTCTGCATAGCGATATCTGGAAGGATTACATTTAAATCATCATCTGTCAGGGTAACCTGTGTCGAATAAGTTTCGAAACCCATCATCGAAACTGTCAGGTTATACGCTCCCTTACGGATATTTTTCAGGCAGAAATAACCTTTGTCGTCGGTTAATACTCCAACTTTAATCTGACTGTCAACACCTTCAATAAAAACATTTCCGTAAGCAACCGCTTCTTTCCCCGAATCAATCAGATTGCCCGATATCTGACATTGTGCATTCAATTCAGCAATTCCAATAAATAACGCAACAATTAAAATTAAAAAATTTCTCATCTTCCCATCCTTTGATTTTTATTCGATGGCAAATCTACATCATGGGAGAAGAGTTAACAATCCCAACAAATAGGGATATTTTTGTGAACTTTTATCCAGCCCGATAATCCTTCAAGGAACTTTTTTATATTTACATCCAATACATGCAAAACCATTGCTGTTTTTCAAAAACTATAATTAATGAAACATTCGCAGTTGGTTTCAAAAATTCTGGGGTACATTGAGCTTGACAGCGAGCTTGACCACTTCGATATTATTCATGAAACTATAAAAAAGGAATTGGTTTTTAAAGGTACTAACCTTTGGATCCTGGCATTTGCAATTATTATCGCATCAGTTGGATTGAACATTAATTCCACTGCGGTAATTATTGGAGCCATGTTAATTTCGCCACTGATGGGGCCTATTAATGGCATGGGTTATAGTGTGGCAACCTACAATATTCCACTGTTCATGCAGGCCTTAAAAAACTTTCTGTTTGCAGTCGCGGCTAGTTTAATCGCATCAACGGCCTACTTTTTCATCAGTCCGATTTCCACCGCACATTCCGAAT
>JAUYTA010000834.1 GCA_030695265.1 Bacteroidota bacterium | reverse complement strand
AAACAATAGTTTATTGTTCCTGAATGATTAAAATATACCGGTATAGTTTTGCGGAGTAATCTTTTTTAATTCAGTTTTTAGCGAATCCGAAATTTCCAGCGAATCAATGAATTCGTGAATTACTTCCTGATCGATTTTCCGGTTTACGCGCGTAAGGTTTCGAAGCGCTTCGTAAGGATTCGGATAACCTTCGCGGCGCAAAATGGTTTGAATGGCTTCGGCTACAACCGGCCAGTTTTTTTCCAGATCGGCATTGATGGCTTCTGTATTAATCAGCAGTTTGTTCAGTCCGCGCATGGTCGAATTGATTGAAATCAGCGAATGAGCGAATGGTACACCAATGTTGCGCAAAACGGTTGAATCGGTGAGATCACGCTGCAAACGTGAAACCGGAAGTTTGGCCGATAAATGCTCGAAGATGGCGTTTGCCAGTCCAATATTACCTTCCGAATTCTCAAAATCAATCGGGTTCACTTTGTGTGGCATGGCCGATGAACCCACTTCTCCGGCCTTAATTTTTTGCTTGAAATATTCCATCGAAACGTAGGTCCACATGTCGCGGTTCAAATCCATGATGATGTTGTTAACACGTTTCATTGCATCGAAAATGGCAGCATGATTGTCGTAATTGGCTATCTGTGTGGTGTATTGAGAGCGTACGAGGCCCAAATAGTTTTTCAGAAAATGATTGCCGAATGCTTTCCAGCTAATTTCGGGATAAGCAATGTGGTGAGCATTAAAATTACCGGTTGCACCGCCAAATTTTGCATCGCACGAAATGGCTTTCAACTGCTCTAATTGTCCTTTGATCCTTTCAGAAAATACACGGATTTCCTTGCCCAGATTGGTTGGAGATGCAGGCTGACCATGGG
Organism: Bacteroidota bacterium; assembly: GCA_030695265.1. Taxonomy (GTDB): domain Bacteria; phylum Bacteroidota; class Bacteroidia; order Bacteroidales; family Prolixibacteraceae; genus Aquipluma. The sequence continues at coordinate 695 of JAUYTA010000834.1, read as the reverse complement.
TTTTTGCCAACATCGGGATGTCTTTCCAATCGGTTGCCATTTCTTCCAGCTTATCAACCAAATCATTGATCGCAGGATAATATTCGTTGTCGAGTGCGTCCTGAATTGACTTCGGAACTGCGGTATTGTTGATGTCCTGTGAAGTTAGTCCGAAGTGAATAAACTCTTTGAATTCCTGAATATTTAACTTGTCGAATTCTTCCTTCAGGAAATACTCGACTGCTTTTACGTCGTGATTGGTAACTTTTTCGATGTCTTTAATGCGTTGTGCATCTTCCAGCGAAAAATTGGTAACCAGTTGACGCAATGCACCAAACAGATTTTTATCGAATGTGGATAATTGAGGCAATGGCAATTCGCACAAAGCGATAAAGTATTCAACTTCAACCAGTACCCGGTATTTAATGAGTGCAAATTCAGAAAAATAAAGCTGAAGATTTTCAACTTTTGATCGGTAACGGCCATCAATGGGCGAAATGGCTGTGAGTAAATTTAGTTCCATCTGTTTATTTTTATACTACATAGACACACAGGACTTATAGAAAAATAAAAACTATGTGTTCTATGTGTCTATGTGGTTATTTTTTTGAAATGATTTTTTTTTCGAGCCGTAAAGGTAGAAAAATTTTAAAACCGTTTTTGCGCAGTATGCGTGCTGCGATTTTTAAACGAGACAATATGGGTGCTGCGATTTT
>JAUYTA010000808.1 GCA_030695265.1 Bacteroidota bacterium | reverse complement strand
GCGAGGTTTCAACTTGCTCTTCGGCAATTTTCAGCATTCCTTGCTGGTACAACACATCAAAATACGAGTTCATCACTCCAAAAGCCAGATCGTCGGTAGCATTTAGCCGGTTGAGTTCGCTCGCTTTTTTCCTGAATTTCTGATATTCAATCTGGTTAATCATCCTGAAACCATTGAAAAGTGTGAGCGAAGCCCCAATTTCGTAGCTATTATTGAAAAACTCATTGTTTACAATGTCGTTGGTATTGGGGTCAACCGATCGTCCGAAGTTGATCCCGGCCCTCGAAGAGGCGCTAAGGCCTGGTAATAAATTCCGTTTGGCCTGGTTTAGGTCTTCGGAAGCCATTTGCTCCTGAATTTCCATTTTTTTCAGACCAATATTGTGTTCGATGGCAAAAGAAATGCACCGGTTCAGGTTCCAGTTGGTTTGTGCAACCAGCGCATTTCCGGCCAAAAAACCAAAAATTAGAATTAGTATGAAATCTTTCTGCCTCATTGTTTAATCGTTTTGCAAAAAAGCTGTGCCAGAATAATGCCAGAAATACAACTATCTGATATTAAGTAGCTTTAGTTTTACAAACACATTCAGCCGTTAAAATAATTGACAAGATTGTGTAAAATATTTTGACAGACTATTGTCTTTATTTGGTAAGTCTGGTAACTTTGGTCAACGGAATTGTTTCGTACCCCCGCCTGCCAAAGCTTGTCGGGCAGGTACGGCACTGCGGCTTGGAGGTCATCCCTGTCCGTCACATCCGCCAACTGGCGGATGACGGCAAAGGATATCGTTTTGATCGAGCAAACTGCTTATTTCTAGTGCTATCCTTTGCTCCCGATAAAAATCGGGACAGGCTGTTTGCCTTTAGGCAACGGACAGAAAGGCGACAAAAAACCGTCCGTACTGAAATGTTATTCAATGCCAAATACTTCTTTCGGACGAAATTTCTTAGATGATGAATAAAGGGATTACCCAAAAGTATAAATCAAAAAATAATGGCCAAAGGAAACGTACTGATTGTAGATGATAACAAAAGCATTTTAAGTGCGCTGGAAATCCTGTTGTCGCCCGAGTTCCAAACTGTAACCACACTTTCGGATCCCAACCAGATTCCCACTGAGCTGCGAAAAAAAGAGTATAACCTGGTTGTTCTCGACATGAATTTTAATGCCGGGATCAATACCGGAAATGAAGGCATTTATTGGCTGGGACGAATCAGGGAAACCAATCCGGAGATTTCGGTGGTGATGATTACAGCCTTCGGCGACGTTGAATTGACCGTGAAAGCCCTGAAAACCGGCGCTACCGACTTTGTTCTGAAACCCTGGGACAATGCCAAATTGCTGGCCACTCTGAAATCGGCGCTTCAACTCAACTTGTCGAAAAAGGAGGTCAGCCAGTTGAAGGAAAAGGAAAAGGTGCTGAAACAAGAGATCAACCGCGAACAAAAATTCATTGTTGGCTCATCGTCACAGCTGATGCACGTGCTGAATTTGGTGCGCAAAGTGGCCAAAACCGATGCCAACGTGCTGATTACCGGCGAAAATGGCACAGGAAAGGAACTGATTGCGCAGGAAATTCACCGCTTGTCGAACCGAGCGAACGAAATTCTGGTGAGTGTCGACATGGGTGCGATTACCGAAACCCTGTTCGAAAGCGAACTTTTCGGGCATGTGAAAGGCGCTTTTACCGATGCCCGCGAAAGCCGTCCGGGGAAGTTTGAAGTGGCCGACAAAGGCAGTCTTTTCCTCGACGAAATCGGAAATCTGTCGTTTCATCTTCAGGCTAAATTACTGGCTGCCATACAAAACCGCTTGATTACGCGCATCGGATCCAATCAACCCGTTTCAATCGATATCCGGCTAATTTGCGCTACCAACAAAAACCTTGAAAACATGGTTCGCGAAGGCTTGTTCCGCGAGGATTTGCTGTACCGGATCAACACTATTCAGATTGAGGTTCCACCCCTCCGCGATCGCGGAAACGACGTATTGGTGCTGGCCGATTTTTTCCTGAAGAAATATGCGTCGAAATACAACAAGCCGAACCTGAAAATGAACCAGCAAGCCCAGGAAAAACTACTCAAATATTCGTGGCCGGGTAACATTCGCGAATTGCAGCACACGGTTGAAAAAGCGGTTATCCTAAGTGAAAACAATGTATTGAAACCAGAAGATTTTTTCATGCGCCCCATTTCATCGGCTTCAGGCAATTCGACAGAAAACACCCTCGAAGAAATGGAGAAACGCATGATCAATCAGGCTATTGAAAAGAATAATGGTAATTTTAGTGCAGCGGCCGAACAATTGGGCATTACCAGGCAAACACTTTACAACAAAATGAAACGCGTCAGATAATGATAAGTCGAAACCTTTATTTCCAAATCACGGTCAGGGTATTGATCTTAACCGCGCTGGCGCTGGCAGCAGGCTGGTCGTTTGCTTCAGAGAAATCGTTCGCACTCACAGCCTTTTTTTTGCTGACAGAAGCGTTCGTGGTGGTAAACCTGATCAACTACCTGAATACCACCAACCGGAAAATGAGTTATTTCCTCGATTCGGTGCGCAACAACGATTCAACTCTGAAGTTTCCGACCGATATTACCGGAAAGCCCACCCGCGAACTTTACCTCGGCCTTACAAAGGTGAATGAACAAATTCAGCAACTGAAAATCGAAAACCAGCAACGCGAGCAGTATTTCCAGACTTTGCTCGAACATGTTGCCACCGGAATAATGACCTTTGATTCAAAAGGGTTTATTCTACATGCCAATTCGGCATCAAAAAAAATGCTGGGAGTCTCGGTACTTACTCACATCAACCAACTGGAACGCATCAACCGGAACCTGTTTCAGGTAGTACAAAACATGAAGCCTTTTGAGCAGAAACTGGTGACAATGACTACTGAGCGCGGAATCATTGATTTATCAATTAAATCGACCTCAATAAAAACGAAAAATGACGAACTGATACTGCTGTCTATTCAGAACATCAGAAATGAACTGGACGAAAAAGAGCTGGATTCGTGGATGAAACTGATTCGGGTACTAATGCATGAAATCATGAATTCGATTGCACCGATTACATCACTGGCCGAAAGTTTACGCCAGTTTTTCACCATTGATGGCCGACAGGCACTTCCGGAGGAAATTGATGAAAAGAAAATTGCAATGACCGTACGTGGTTTGAATGTGATCAACGAACAAGGAAATGGGCTGATGTTATTTGTGGAATCGTACCGTAAACTGACCCGTTTGCCCAAACCCGATAAGAAACGGTTTAAAGTTGAAGACCTTGTGGGCCGCGTGCAAGTACTTTATCTATCGCTCGAAAACAGTGATTCCGTGAAACTCAATGTTTCGATAAATCCACCCGACATGGAATTGGTGGCCGATGAAAATCTAATCTCGCAGGTGTTGCTCAATTTACTAAAAAATGCACTGGAATCCATCGCAAAAAATCCAGATTCGCGCATACAACTGGCAGCGCGTTACTCCGACAACAAACGTCCGGAATTGTGCGTCATCGACAATGGTCCGGGAATTCCGGATGAAATACTGGAACAGATTTTTGTGCCTTTTTTTACGACCCGCGAAAACGGCTCCGGAATCGGGCTTAGCCTTTCGCGGCAAATTATGCGGCTTCACGGCGGAAGCCTTCAGGTGCGCTCGGTTCCGAATAAGGAAACTGTATTTTGTTTGGAGTTCTGAGTAGGTTGCCGCAATCGAAATTCCATGGGTAATCGGACTTTCCTAAGTCCGATATTATTAGACTTAGTGAGGTAGTTTTCTTCGACTTAGGAAAGTCGAAGTCCTGTTTCAAAACTCCCGTTTTACCCACTCGATAATTCGATCTTCCGGCAAATCGTTCATGCAACGAAAATGCTTTTTCGGGCATTTATGGTAGCCCAGTTTAGAGCATGGGCGGCATGGTAACCCTTTCACCTCGAGCATTTCAGAACCTTCTCCCGGCATGTAGGGCGACATTCCCAATTCGGGGGCAGTATTTCCCCAAACCGACAGTATTTTTTTGTGGTAAGCAGCAGCAATGTGCATTAATCCGGTATCGTTAGAGATTACCAGTCGTGCATTTTTAACCAGCGACGCCGATTGATTGATTCGTAATTTTCCGGTAAAATTAACCACGTTTCCGGTATTCCATTCCAAAACCTGATCAGCAAGCTGACGTTCACTTTTCCCCCCCAGTAATACAAACGAAAATTTTGTATTCGAAATTAATGCCCGGTATTTTTCTACCGGCATTCGTTTGGTAGCATAAGTTCCGGCCAGCACTATTGCTACATAGCCATTCCTGAAATTTTCAGGCAATTCGTTGATTGAAAATTCATCTTCGATAGAAATAAAATGGTCAAGTCCTTTCCGGTCATCTGATACTCCGAATGTTTTTAGTGTTGCCAGGTTTCGATCAACAATGTGGCATTTTGGCATGGTGTCGATCTTGAACATGGTAAGTAAAAGTTTGCGGATATTCAGTTTGTTAAAGCTGAATGATTTGACTTTTAATCCGAGTTTTACCCGCAGACTGCGCAAATTGTTGTGCAAATCAATGATGTAATCGTAGTTTTCAGTTTTCAGTTCGCCAATTGTTTTTGAAAGCGAATCTTCCAAAAACTGAATTTTATCGATGTATGGATTTGCTTGCAGGAGATCCGCGTTGCGTTTCTTGGTAAGGTAGTGTATTTCAGCCTCCGGAAATTGATTTTTCAGGCAACGTGCAACCGGCGAGGTCAAAACAATGTCGCCAATGGAACTGAAACGTATAATCAGAAATTTAGTCTTCAAAATAAAAAGCCCTGAAACTCTTGTATTTTCAGGGCTTAAATATAAACAGATTATCGCATCAACCGGCTATACCGACTCTGCAAGTACTATAATTTTGTTGTCTTTGTTTTCAATCACTCCCCCTTCAATTTCAAAAAAAAGGATTTTGCCTGATTCTTCCACCACTTTTATCTTTCCCTTTTCGAGCGTCGAAATAATTGGTGCATGGTGATTTAGAATCGCAAAAGACCCTTTTGTTCCGGGAACCTGAACCGATTTTACTTCGCCTGAATAAATGCTTTTTCCGGGTGTAATTATTTCGAGCTTCATGTTTTTTTAATATTAGTGTTCAGTCACTACTAGGCGCCGGCAATTAATTTTTCACCTTTTTCAATCGCCTGTTCAATGGTGCCGACAAGGTTAAATGCTGCTTCGGGATATTGATCCACTTCCCCGTCCATAATCATGTTGAATCCCCTGATTGTATCTTCAATCGCAACCAACTGTCCTTTAAGGCCTGTAAATTGTTGGGCCACGAAGAATGGCTGCGAAAGGAACCGCTGAACCCGTCGGGCACGGTGTACGATCAGCTTATCTTCTTCTGAAAGTTCGTCCATCCCCAGAATCGCAATGATGTCCTGCAATTCTTTGTAGCGTTGCAGAATCATGATCACACGCTGAGCGCAATCGTAATGGTCGTCGCCAACGATATCGCGTGAAAGTATTCTGGAAGTCGAATCAAGAGGATCAACAGCAGGATAAATTCCCAATTCCGAGATTTTGCGGCTCAAAACGGTGGTAGCATCAAGGTGGGCAAATGTTGTGGCTGGAGCAGGGTCGGTCAAGTCATCAGCCGGAACATAAACCGCCTGTACCGAAGTAATTGAACCATTTTTTGTTGAGGTAATGCGCTCCTGCAGAATTCCCATTTCGCTGGCCAGTGTTGGCTGGTAGCCCACCGCTGATGGCATACGACCGAGCAATGCCGACACTTCGGAACCTGCTTGCGTAAAACGGAAAACGTTATCGACAAAAAACAGGATGTCGCGACCTTTTCCGGTTGTTCCGTCGCCATCGCGTAAACTTTCAGCAATGGTTAATCCTGACAAAGCTACACGTGCACGGGCGCCCGGAGGTTCGTTCATTTGGCCAAAAACCAGTGCGAGTTTCGATTTTTTCAGCGCTTCCGGATCTACTTTCGAAAGATCCCAGTTGCCTTCTTCCATCGATTTTTTGAATTCTTCGCCATAGTCAACAATATTGGCTTCAATCATTTCGCGCAGCAAGTCGTTTCCTTCACGGGTGCGTTCGCCAACTCCGGCAAATACCGACAATCCGCTATGACCAAGAGCAATATTGTTAATTAATTCCTGAATTAAAACTGTTTTTCCGACACCGGCGCCACCGAATAATCCGATTTTCCCTCCTTTTGCATAGGGTTCAATCAAATCAATTACTTTAATACCGGTGAACAGAACTTCTGTTTCTGTGGTTAAGTCCTCATAAAGAGGCGGTTCGTTGTGTATGCTGAACCCGTTTTTCGGTAGTATTTCCATTCCGTCAACCGGATCTCCGGTCACATTGAGCAAACGGCCCAGGGCAATTTCGCCTTTTGGCATGGTAATGGGTTTGCCGGTGGCAATCACTTCCATTCCTCGACGAAATCCATCTGTCGAATCCATTGCAATGGCACGAACAGTGTTTTCGCCAATGTGCTGTTCACATTCAAGCACAAGGGTATCCTCTCCTTCGCGTACAACTTCCAGAACATCATATATTTGAGGAAGACCATCTTCCATATCAAAACTGATGTCGATAACAGGTCCGATTACCTGTACTATTTTGCCAATACTTTGAGCCATATTTATTATTTTATGCTGAAAAGCTGAAAAGTTACTAATTTGAACGATTATTCTGAATGTTGTGATCAGGAAAACGACTTTGTTTGAAGGCTCTCATTAATGATCCCTGCTCATGATCATTTTTGCAAGTGCAACCATTTCTGCTTTGGTTTCTTTGGCTACATCTATTTCATTCAGAACATCCAGTGCCGACTGGTAAAAATCTTCGATATTATTTTCGGTGATCTCTTTTATTTTCAACTTGGTATAAATATTTTTTACTGCCATTATTTTTTCCTGATGATCGAATTCGCATTTTTCAATCCATTCCAGAAGCTCCTTTTTTGTTGGGTCATCTGATAATTCCAGTGCTTTTAACAGGAGAAAGGTCTTTTTGTTCGATATGATATCGCCGCCTATTTTCTTCCCGAATTTTTCCTGATCGGCAAAAACATCCAATAAATCGTCCTGAAGTTGGAAGGCAATGCCCAGATCAAGTCCAAAAACATACAACAAATCGGCGGTTCTTTCCGGAGCGTTTGCTGCCAAAGCGCCCATTTTCAGGCTACATGCCAGTAATACAGCCGTTTTCAGGCGGATCATATTCAAATATTCAGGAATTGAAACGTTCATTCTGGTTTCAAAATCCATGTCGTATTGCTGGCCTTCGCATACTTCAAGCGCTGTGTCCGAAAAAAGGCGGATCATTTTGCCAAGGTTTTCAGTTTCGCTTTTTTGTAAATAATTGTATGCCATGATCGACATCGCGTCTCCCGAAAGAATGGCAATATTCGGGTTGTATTTTTTATGCACAGCCAGTGAGTTTCGGCGCATATCGGCCTGATCCATGATGTCGTCGTGCAGCAAGGTGAAATTGTGAAAAACTTCGATTGCAAGAGCGGCAGGTAAGGCTTTTTCAATTTTATCGGTGAAGAGGTTGCAGGCCATAAGAACCATTACCGGACGGAGTCGTTTTCCGCCCATTGCAAGCGTGTAGCCAATTGGTTCGTAAAGATTTGTGGGTTCAGTCTTGTTTAAACGAATTATTTCCCGGTTTATTTCTTCCGAAATAAGTATTTTTAACTCTTTGATTGTTTGCATAAGTATTGTCAATCAGTGAATTATAGTCGGTTGTACAATAGTCTGTTCAGAAGTTCTTCCTTGAATTTGGGCGATACCGGCAATTGTATTTTATCTATCATCTCAACCACGCCGCCATCGGTTTTAAGGTAACGGTTTACATTCCGGAGGCTAATAAGATGCGAGCGGTGTATCCTGAAAAAGCCGTGAGAAATCAACATATTATCGAATTCGAGCAAGGTGCGGCTTATCAGTACCGATCTGCCATCAACAAAGAAAATACGAGAATAGTTTCGTTCCCCTTCGCATCTTACAATATCTTTTACCTTTACAATTGTGAATCCGTTAATTTCGGGAAGGGCAATGGTTGCATCGTCTTCATTTCCCGGTTTTAAGTTCGTTTTTAGTACTTCAACACGCTGTTTTTCGTGCAACACCGGAATTTCATTGATCCGATTGATTGTTGATCTGACATTTTCAATTAAAACCGGCTTTACAATATAGTCGAAGGCAGAATACTTGAAGGCAGTGATAGCATAATCACTGTATGATGTAGTAAATACTACTTTAAAATCTACTTCAGAAATTTGTTCCAAAAGGCGGAATCCAGTTCCATCGGGCATTTCAATATCTAAAAAAACCAGATCCGGATCAACTTCATTAATCAATTTTATCCCGGAAGCAACAGAACCTGCTTCCCCCAGAATTTGAATTTCGGGAAAATTCTGTTCTAAAATTCTTCTTAAACCTCTCCGGGCCAATTGATCATCATCAATAATAACGGTATGATACATCTG
>JAUYTA010000806.1 GCA_030695265.1 Bacteroidota bacterium | reverse complement strand
GTGCGTTTCGCCTCAATTTCCTGTCCGTTAAAGCTGACTTTGCTTATTTTCAGTCCCGGATTCAGGCTAAAAACAAAATGATTGATTGTTTCCTGAAGCGGATTGCTCACTTTCAGTTTTGCTGTTACTTCAATATTTTCGCCTTTATGACCAAGTTCAATACTGTAACTTTCAACTTTTAAACGCGAAACTGTTTGATTGGAATCGTTGAGCGAGCGCATATTTTTCCGTAATTCCTGATTTTCAACAAATGTGGAAACATGCTTGTTACCGAGCCAGATACCTGCTGCGAAAAATAACAGTGCCGGAAATATCGTGATCTTGTTGCTGAACGGACTTTGCGGAAGTCGTTTGAGCAAGGTTATTGTCAGGAAAATAAAAGCGATTCCAAAACAGGTGTACATTCCGCGGTGAACGATTATTGCGGGAAGGTTGCCGAAACCAATGAAATCGGAATTCAGCAGTGGCATGCTGTATGCCATGTAATCGAACAGATAATAGAATTTTGTGTTGAGGTAAAATATCGTAATTGCCACATAACCAAGCAAAATAATAAAAGTAATGGCCTGGTTTTTCAGGATGCTCATCACGAAAAACGAAAGTCCGAGAATGAAAATCAGGGTTGGCAGGCTGATGATCAGGAAATATTGCAGATAGGCCAGCCAGTTAACAGCCACCTCTTCGGCTATCAGGTTAAAAATAAGCGCTTCCGTAAGTATAATCAGGTTCAGGATAATGAATACAACAAGGTTCCCGATGGTTTTGCCGGCCACATATTCGCCGTTCGACATAGAGCGGATGTAAATAACATCGGTGGTATCCAGTTTTTTATCGCGTTTAAGGAAATCGGAAGCCAGAAATATGGCAATAATTGCCTGAACAGTATTTAAAAATAATAGGTTGACGTATGGTATCGCTGATGAAATGGCTTTCATGTCCCAATTATTACCCTGGTTCATGGTCAGAACCGCCATGTTGAAAAAGAACAAAATGACCATGGCCAACAGAGCGAAAATCCGGAAAAACCAACTACGCAGCAGCGTCGTGATTTCGTATTTGGCAATTGAAGTGATGTTATGAAGTGATATCATTTTTATCATTTACAATTTAGAGATTTACAATTTACTATTGCAACAAATTTGTTTTCAGTTATTTAAGCTAATGGATTATGCATTTAATTTTTGTGATACTTCAGGGCAATTAGGCTATATTTATTTTTCATGGCTTGCTTCTTCAAAAATTGTAAATAGTACATGGTTTAATCGTAAATGTTTAAATGGCTTTCCATAAAGTAAACGTAAGCATGTTCCAGATTTGGGGCGATGTTTTGCCCGCTGTAACCATTGATTGCGTCGGCCACCACCTGAATTTCCCAGCCTTCGCTGTTGGGAACATTGGAAATAACCGGATACTTTTCGTTGATTTCGAGGTATTCCTCTTCCGTTGCCTGAATGAGCCACACTTTTCCGTCGGCAAGTTTAACCAGCTCATCAGGCGAACCGGTAAATGCCAAACCACCTTTGTTGAGCAGCGCCATGTCGGTGCACGAACTTGAAATATCGCCAACAATGTGGGTCGAAAGGATGATAATTACATCCTGTGTAGAAATGGTTGACAGTAAATTCCGGAAACGGATGCGTTCTTCAGGATCGAGTCCGGTGGTTGGTTCGTCAACAATGATGATTTTCGGATGATTGATCAGCGCCTGTGCAATACCCAGGCGGCGTTTCATTCCTCCTGAAAGTTTGTTGGCCTGACGGTCGCGCGCCTCGAACAAACCAACTTCTTCCAGCATTTTATCGACAGCCAGTTTGCGCTCTTTACTGTTTGTCATTCCGGCCAGACGAGCGGCATAATCTAAAAATTCGGAAGTTTTAAGGTGTGAAAAAAAGCGGAAATCCTGCGGAAGATAACCCAGCATTGAACGAATCTCTTCGCGTTGTTTGGTAAGATCGTAACCATTCATTTTTACTATTCCAGATGAAGGCTGCATCAGGGTTACCAATATGCGCATCAGGCTCGACTTGCCGGCTCCGTTTGGACCCAACAAACCGAACATGCCGTTATTGATTTCCAGGTTCACATCCTTTAACGCGTGGTTGCCGTTGGGATAGACTTTGTTGAGGTTTTCAATGGTTATCTTCATCCTGAAAAGTTAGTTCACGGTTTCTATGACTTGATTTTTCTTAATAGGTTTAATCAAGCGGCCCGAAGTTACAAAAAGGAGGTTATTGGGAGGTTTTTTTCGATGGATGTGTCTTTTTTAACGACAAATTGGGAGAAAGGGCTGATGAAACAACAAGCAATTAATGATATGCACAAGCAAAAAACGACAACTGCACTCCAGACAGTTCACTACTCATTAACAAATTTTGATTAAAAAGATAAGCCCACACGAACCTACGCGCAAACCAAAGGCTTGCAAAAGAGCTG
>JAUYTA010000799.1 GCA_030695265.1 Bacteroidota bacterium | reverse complement strand
TTAATGATCCGTCACCATCGGCATTATTTTTATCTTTGTGGTTTATTTTAAAATTGAATAATTGGAAAGAGTTGATATAGCGTTAATTAAGAAATTTGAGGAGTTGATTAAGTCAAGTACCGAATCCATCGTTTTGGTTCCGCACATGCATGCCGATGGCGATGCAATGGGTTCCGTTTTTGGATTGTGGCGTATATTGAAAAATGCAGGATTAAAGGTGAAAATCATAAGCCCAACCAAATATCCTGAATTTTACCAATGGATGGACGGTCACGAAGAGGTCATCATTTACAGCCATCATCCGAAACAGTCGGCAAGGGCTTTGGAAGAATCTGATTTGTTGATCTGTATGGATTTCAACCAGCTTTCGAGATTGGGCGATATGAAAGCGCTGGTTGAAAGTTATCCGGGCAAAAAAGTTTTGGTCGATCACCATCCTTATCCCGGAAATTTTACCGATCTGGTCATTTCGGATATCAGTTACAGTTCAACTTCCGAATTAATATTCTCAATACTTCAATCCACCGAATTTGCACCATACATCGACAAGAATGCCGCCACTTCATTTTTTACCGGTATCATGACCGATACCGGCTCTTTCGATTATAGCGTTTCGAATCCGAATACTTTTGAAGTTGTTGCCCAGCTTACGCGGATGGGAATAGATCAGCAGAATATTCATTCGAAAGTTTATGACAATTTTTCAGCCGACCGAATGAAGCTAATGGGTTTTTGCCTGAGCAACCGGATGACTGTTTATCCGGAATATCATGCAGCTGCCATGTACATCACTCTTGAAGACCAAAAAGCTTTCAACTTCAAAACAGGCGACAACGAGGGTTTTGTAAATATGCCGCTTTCAATAAAAGGTGTAGTTTTTAGCGCGCTCTTTACTGAAAAAGAAAAATACATAAAAGTGTCGTTTCGATCGAAGGGCGAATTTGCTGTGAATGAGGTATGTGAAAAATATTTTAACGGAGGGGGCCACCGCAACGCATCCGGAGGGGAGTTGTATGCATCTATGCAGGAAACGCTGTTGAAATTTGAAAGCATATTGCCTGAATTTGAAAATAAGATTAAACAATCAGTAAAATAATTTACAATGAAGAAGTTAACGAATATTTTAAAAATTGGTGTACTCATCTTGTTTGTCGGGATATTGGCAGCATGTAATAAAGAAAAAGAAGAAGAAGATCCTTATGCATATCTTCAAACATCAATCAAGAATTATACTGTAAAAAATATTTATAATAATGAAGTGCAATTTACCAAAGAAGGGGAGGCGGCATTGATTAAAATATGGTTGGACTCGATGACAGTGAATAACGCGGTAATTGATACAACCTCAACTGGATTAAGATATATTGTAGAGAAAGTTGGTGC
>JAUYTA010000879.1 GCA_030695265.1 Bacteroidota bacterium | reverse complement strand
ATCAATACTCCCTGATTCAGGAAAATTGATAGGACCGGGCGGTAAACCTGGATTTCTATAAGTGTTGTAAGGTGAATCAACCTCTAGATGGCTATGTAGAACACGTTTAATACGGAAGTTACCCAATGCAAATTTGACCGTCGGATCAGCCTGTAAAGGAATTCCACGTTTGATACGGTTCAGGTACAAGCCTGCAACAATGGGCTTTTCGTCTCTTCTGTTGGTTTCTTCCTGAACAATTGATGCAATGGTCATTACTTCTTCCCGCGTTAATCCCATATCATTGGCTTTTGTCACCCTTTCCTCGGTCCAAAAACGTTTGTATTCCATCGACATACGTTCCATAAATTGATCTGCGGAGGCAGTCCAGTAAAATTCGTAGGTATTTGGGATAAACATGCAATGAAAAGTATTTTTATTAAACCCATATTTTTCGTGAATAGCCGGATCATTGAATTTTTGAATCAACTCTACCGAATCTGGTTCAATGTATTTCGAAACCGCACCGGCCAACTCCTCCAAAAATCGAAGGTTATTAAAAGTTACCTGAACAGGCTGTTGGTTTCCGGATTTCAGCATATTCAATATCTCATTTGTATTTAGTCCTTTATCCAATAGATATTTACCCGGCTTGATTGATGCTGCATATTTTTTTTGTTTGGCCACCCAGTTGAAAGCCTTGTAGTTCGCAATAATCCGGTGCTTTTTCAGGCTATCAATTACCTGGTCATAAGTCGCATCAATTGGAATGATGATACTTCCGGGCGTTTGGATGTTTGCATTAAAAATATAACGGTACAACTGATACCCGCGAAATCCGGCTCCTGAAATAGCAATAATAAAAACAATAGCAATCCATTTATTCAATCTGGGAAACAGCATAATCCTGCATTTATTTATTAAATCCATTTTAATCCGGTTTTTTCGATAAAAATAGTGATTTGTTCCGAAGTACCTAAATTCGGAGCAAAAGTACAAAGGTAAAAGTCAACTACAAAATCCCGCATTAAATGCCAGATCCAATTTTTGTAATCTTTATCTTAATTTCAGAATGAAAGAAATAAAGCGCTGCACGGTTTGTCTTAATTTGCTTATTTTCGTAACCTATTAAACACGATATCAAAACATTTCTATATGCATCAGGTAAATTTAGCTGAAGATATTTATTACCTTGGGTTCAACGACCGAAGAACTCACTTATTCGAAAATTTATGGCCTATTCCAAACGGAGTATCCTATAATTCATACTTAATAGTTGATGAAAAAATTGCACTGATCGACACGGTAGAACATTCTTTTATTGACAATTACCTCGAACAAATCGAAACTCTGGCCAATGGCCGTCCGGTCGATTATCTGGTGATCAACCACATGGAACCCGATCATTCAGGAGCATTAAAAGCAGTAGTTGACAAATATCCGAAAATAACACTTGTTGGCAATAAAAAGACCTTCGACATGGTTGCCAACTTTTACATGCTTACAGTAAACACGCTGGAAGTTTACGATGATTCGGAATTACCTCTTGGAAAACGCCGGTTAAGATTTGCCACGATTCCTATGGTACACTGGCCCGAAACAATGGTGAGCTATGAAATGACCAGCAAAATCCTTTTCACGGGCGATGCTTTCGGGAGTTTCGGCACACTTGACGGCGGAATTTTCGACGATGAAATAAACCTTGCAATGTATGAAGAAGAATTAATGCGGTATTATACCAACATCGTTGGCAAATATTGTCCACATACCCAACGGGCATTGAAGAAGATTGAAAGTATAGATATAAAAATGCTTGCCGCAACTCACGGACCGGTTTGGCGCACCGACATTCGTTACATTATAGATCGCTACCAGCAATGGAGTACTTACACCACTGAAACCGGTGCTGTAATTGTTTATGGTTCGATGTACGGGAATACAGCTAAAATGGCTGATGTGATTGCCAGACAGCTTGCCGTTCGCGGAATAAAAAACATTCGGGTTTACGATGCATCAAAAACCCACATATCCTACATCATCAGCGATATTTTTAAATACAAGGCATTCATTATCGGAAGCGCTGCATACAACAACGAATTATTTCCTTCAATAGAAAGTCTGGTTACCAAAATTGAGCACATGGGAATAAAAAACCACCTGCTCGGAATCTTCGGATCGTTTGGGTGGAATGGCGGAGGCGTAAAAAATCTACAGAAATTCGCTGAAAATATTAAATGGGACCTGGTTTATCAGCCGGTTGAAGAAAAAGGTGCGCTGAAACAGGAAAAATTCGCACAGTGCATCGAACTTGCAAATGCAATGGCTGATAAACTGCAAAGCGAATAGAGTTTACAGTGATGCAGTAGCAATTGACAGGGAATATGGCTTTGGTTATCGGTTGTCTTGTTGTCAGTTGTTCGCATTGTTCATTTTGTTTAAAACTATTTCCATTTCCCTCTCAATTTGTGATAAGAGAAAATATCTTTGCAGATCAAAAAAAATAAAGTATGCAAACCTGGTTCGAGTGTAAAGTAAAATACGTAAAAATTGACGATGACGGCCGCGAACGCAAAGTTAGCGAAGTGTATCTGGTAGATGCCGTATCGTTTACAGATGCTGAAACACGCATTATTCAGCAAATGGAAACCATGGTTCGTGGTGAATTTATGGTTGACAATATCAAAAAATCGAATATCGTTGAAATATATCCTCACGAAAACGGCGAATGGTGGTACAAAGCAAGAATTGGTATTGTGACCATTGATGAAAAAGCCGGAAAAGAGAAGAAAATAAACAACTATTTTCTGGTTGCCGCCGACGATCTGAAGCAGGCACTTCAGCGCCTCGAAGAAGGACTTGCCTATGTGCTGGTTCCGTATCAAACCACCTCGCTGGCAATATGCAATATCGTGGATGTATTCCCTTATTTTGAAGATAAGGTGAATGCAAAGATCCCTTCAAACCTGAAACCGTTGAAAGAAGTTACAAAAACTCCGGTTTTTGAAGATGAAGATTTAGATGTAGTTTATTCTGCGGATGATGAGGAAGACGAAGAAACTGAATTGGAAGAAACTGACGATCAGGAATAAAACGTTGAAAAATATTTAAATAAAAAAAATCCGAAGGTTTTGAGCCTCCGGATTTTTTTTTGATCAGTTTACCAGCATCGATTTTCGAAGGCCAATCATGACCTTATAAAAGCAGAACCGATCGCGTTGAACAGGGTCAAACTCATAATACGCTGCGGCAATTCGGCAAATATCCTTTATTTCAGAATAAATAGAATTGATTTCCCGTTTCAATTCGGCTCCCAATTCGTCTTTGCCATGCAAAATATCAAAACAGTTTCTTAATTCGGCCAGTTTTTCCCGGTAAGAAAGTAGCCGGCTGAGCAAATGCTGGTCGATACCCCGGGCAAGAATCACTTGTTGTAAATCACGGTCCATGTTGCGCTTAAATGTTGACATCATTTTGTACAGACTAAAATGATCGCCATTTTTCGCATCGCTGTAATAATCAACGTATCCCAATCTTTCAAAAGTTTCTTTCAAAAATGGTTTGTCGTAACTGAAATCAACTTTCAATTCGGCGCGAAATACGGTGACGTCTTTTAAGGCGGCAACCATTAGTTCGTAAAACTGGCCATGTTTTTCGAGATGTTCAGAGAGCGATTCTTCCGTAAAATACTGGTGCATAATCGAATCAATTCTTTCTTTCAGATTTGCGGCATATTCAGGCGACCAATTGTGCCTGATAGAAGAGAGTTCGTAGATGTTTTCACTAAATGACTGTGCAATATTTCTGCATGACAGAATAGTTGCAGTTCCCGTAAGGCAAGTTGATATGACATTCATAATGAAAAGTGTTAAATTATTGGTTATGCAAAAAGTACAACTTTTAAACTGAAAAAAGAATGTTTTAAAACGTGATTATTTGTGTTATAGAACAATACACATTCAGGAAAAAGCAAGAAATAAATGATTATTCACACATCAAAGAAAAACCCTGATCGGGTTTTGTTCCGATCAGGGTTTCTATATTCTATTTGGACATGCAAACTTATTATTGACTGTTTTTTGCAGATCGTTTGCGTTCGTGTTCTTTCAATGAAATTTTCCTCATGCGAATCGAGAGAGGTGTAACCTCAACCAACTCATCTTCCTTGATATATTCGAGCGCTTCTTCGAGGCTGAATTTTATCGGGGTGATCAATCTCAGTTTGTCATCAGTTCCTGAAGCACGCATATTCGTGAGCTTTTTCGGTTTGGTAACGTTGATCGTCAAATCATCGCCACGTGAGCTTTCCCCGATTACCTGTCCTTCATATATATCCTGCATTGGATCGATAAAGAATGAACCACGATCCTGAAGTTTGCTGATTGAATAGGCAAATGCAGTCCCGGTTTCAAGAGCAATCAGTGATCCATTGTTTCTGTTGTCGATAGGCCCTTTGTAAGGCTGATATTCAACAAAACGATGGTTCATTACCGCTTCACCGGCAGTTGCGGTTAACATGTTGGTACGCATCCCGATGATACCACGTGAAGGAATCTTGAATTCGAGGTGAATCCGGTCGCCTTTACGTTCCATATTTTGCATTTCGCCCTTGCGCGACGAAACCATTTCGACCACTTTTCCTGAATATTCATCCGGAACGTCAACGTGCAAATCTTCGATAGGCTCACATTTTTCGCCAATAATTTCCTTGTATAAAACCTGTGGCTGACCAACCTGAAGTTCGTATCCTTCGCGGCGCATGGTTTCAATAAGTACCGACAAATGCAGCACACCACGTCCGTAAACGGTGTACGAATCAGCCGAATCAGTAGGCATTACGCGCAACGCGAGGTTTTTTTCCAATTCTTTTTCCAAACGATCTTTCAGATGTCGTGAAGTCACATACTTTCCTTCTTTTCCGTAGAAAGGTGAATTGTTAATCATGAAAGTCATGCTCATGGTAGGTTCGTCCACAGCAATCGGATCCAGCGGTTCCGGATTTTCCCAATCGCAAACAGTGTCACCAATGTCGAATCCTTCGATTCCAACCATTGCACAAATATCTCCGGAAATCATCGTCGATACCTTTTGACGACCAAGTCCGGTGAATGTATGAAGTTCTTTTATTTTACATCTTTTTACTGAACCATCGCGTTTTACCAGCGAAACGTTCATTCCTTCACTGATTTCGCCCCTGTGAATACGGCCAATAGCAATACGGCCAACATAGGAAGAATAATCAAGTGAAGTAATCAAAACCTGCGGAGTTCCGGGATTTGGAACCGGTCCGGGAATATGTTTTATAATAGATTTAAGCAAAGCCTCGATGTTGTCAGTTGGAACTTTCCAGTCGTCCGACATCCAGCCTTGTTTTGCCGATCCGTAAATTGTCGGGAAATTCAATTGTTCTTCGGTTGCATTCAAGCTGTACATCAGGTCGAAAACCTGCTCATGAACTTCTTCAGGACGGCAATTTGGTTTGTCAACTTTATTTACCACAACAATCGGTTTCAGGCCTAAAGCGAGCGCTTTCGACAATACAAAACGAGTTTGTGGCATGGTGCCTTCAAAAGCATCAACCAGCAATAAAACACCATCGGCCATGTTCAGTACACGTTCAACTTCACCACCAAAATCGGCGTGACCAGGAGTATCTATAATGTTTATTTTTATGTCGTTATAAATAACAGATACGTTCTTTGCCAGAATGGTAATTCCTCTTTCACGTTCCAAATCGTTGCTGTCGAGAATCAACTCCTGTATCTTCTCGTGTTCTTTCATGATGTTACAATAGTAAATCATCTTGTCAACCAATGTCGTTTTACCGTGGTCAACGTGGGCAATAATCGCAATGTTTCTAATCTTCTGCATAGGGTTCAAAAATGAAGGCGCAAAGATAGCCTAATAATCCAATCGAAATTGGTTTTACGGTAAGTAGTGGGTTAAGTTTATGTAAATACTGCTATTTTAACAATTTAGGCACATTAAAATGCAAAACGGAGGACTCATTTTACAGAATCCTCCGTCTAATATGCATCATATTATAATATCAAACAGCGATTATTTGTGCCGCTTCTTCAATTCTCTGGCCAAATCTTCAATGCGATAACCTTTGTGCGACAATAAAACAATCATGTGATACAACAAATCGGCGCCTTCATATAGAAAATTCTCATCATCGTCGGCCATTGCGCCGATAATAGTTTCAACTGCCTCCTCTCCCACTTTCTGGGCAATTGTGCGTGTTCCTTTCTGAAACAATGAAGTTGTATATGAGCCTTCAGGCATTTCGAGTTTGCGCTGATCGATAAAATCCTGTAAATATTCCAGAAACTGAAGATCACTTTCTTCATTTTCTTCACCCCAGCAGGTATCATCGCCTGTATGGCAAACAGGGCCAACCGGGTTTACTTTTATCAGAAGCGTATCGTTGTCGCAATCGGGAGCAATTGAAACGACATTCAGAAAATTGCCTGATTCTTCGCCCTTTGTCCACAACCGGTTTTTGGTGCGGCTAAAGAAAGTCACCTGACCGGTTTCTTCCGTTTTGGCAACAGCTTCTTCGTTCATAAATCCCAACATCAGCACCACGTTGGTTGTGTTATCCTGAATAATGGCCGGGATGAGTCCGTTGCCAAGTTTGGTGAAATCTAACTGTGTATTTTCCATTTTATTTAAGTTGCATTCTTTTCAACGAATTGTGTTTGTTAATATTTCCGAAAAAATTGTAGGTAAGTACCAACGACATGTAATTACCTTTCAGGCTGGTACCATTTTCATTGTTAAAATCCACAAAATTATATTTGGCTTGCAATCCCACAAAATTCATCCTTTTTGAGTAGATCCTATAACCGAGCCCTAAATTAAGGTTTAAGCTCCCGAGAGATTTACTATCATTTTCCACATCAGGGTCTCCTTTAATCGCATCCATTATATCTCCGCCTATCCCGCCGAGTATGTCGAACTCAGTTTTATAATTGTTCGATAATTCATATGCGACATCTAAGCCAATGTAACCACCAAACTGATAATTTGTTTCGACGATTTCATCCTTAAAAAAAACGTTGTATGGGTGATTTGGCTTTCCTGTCCGAAAGGCAAAGGTTAAATCATACTGGATTTTATTGAATTTGGCGCCGAGCTGAAACCCAAAAATAGGTTTTACGCCAATGTATTCTTTCAAATTGGATTGAGGCAAGAAAATACCAGTTAGAATTCCTATGTTACCTTCAACCATTTTGTTTGTTTTTCGGATCTGCCCGTTATAAACCTCCTGAAGTTTCGCATCAGTAACTTTTTGATCCTTCAGTATTTGCCAGAAAGCGTCAGTTTGATTCGAATATAGCAGACAAAATGCCCGTTCAACTGGCAACAAATCAGCCTTCTCAAGTAATGAATTTGCCCAAACTACCGTCAAATCATCGAAAGGAGAGTTCAACGAAATATAACCGAAAGGGATTTTATACCGTTCGTAAACCTGTTTTGCATTTGGCTCTTTGGCGTAATCAAGCCGATCAAGATATAGAAAAACAAAGTTCATAAGGTAATCTTTATCCATCCATATATCGCTAAATGTTCTACCTTGAATCTGTGTCAAAACTTTTAAACGAAACAAAGGCTCTGTTGTTCCGCAAAAATCTTCCCATCGATTGGAAACAATGGCAATCGAATCATAATTTTTCTGTCCAAAAAAACGTTCAATCAATCTTGAAGAATTGAAAGCAACATTTTCACAGTTGGGAATTTGAGTTAATAGTTCTTTGTCAATATTATTTTGAGCAAAAGTTGCTGCTGAAACAAAAGACAAAAGAATAAACAGGACTCGTTTCATTGTGTATGGAGTAATTATCGGATGGGAATATTTTTGGCCCGAAGGTAGGCTTTCAAATCGGGTATCGCAATTTCCTTGTAGTGAAATATGCTGGCAGCCAATCCGGCATCGGCTTTTCCTTCAGTAAACACATCCACAAAATGATCCATGTTTCCGGCGCCACCCGATGCAATAATCGGAATTCGCAGCATGTCAGACATTTTTGCCAGTTCCTTGTTGGCAAAACCTGCTTTGGTTCCATCGTGATTCATCGATGTAAACAGAATCTCACCAGCGCCGCGGCTTTCGCCTTCTTTGGCCCACGAGAACAGTTCTTTTTCAGTCGGAATACGACCTCCATTCACTGTCACTGTCCAGTAATCGTTTTCACCGCGTGCATCAATTGCCAAAACCACAAACTGGCTACCGAAGTTCAGCGCCAGATCGTCAATCAGTTTTGGGTTGCGAACTGCTGATGAGTTAATGCTGATTTTATCGGCACCGGCACTCAACAAAGCATCAGCATCTTTCAACTCGCTGATTCCTCCACCTACAGTAAACGGAATGTTGATTTCGCGGGCAATGCGTTTGACCAACTCCACAAAGGTTTTGCGGCCTTCGTGTGTAGCGGTAATGTCGAGGAAAACCAGTTCGTCGGCTCCCTGTTCAGCATACAGCGCACCCAGTTCAACCGGGTCGCCCACATTCTGAATATTGATAAAATTGATGCCTTTCACGGTCTGACCGTCTTTGATATCCAGGCATGGTATGATTCGTTTTGCTAGCATATAATCAGTTTAATGTTCCGAGTTTAAAGTTCAAAGTTAAGATCGCAAGATTCAGCTTAAGTCTGTTATCAATAATTTCATCCCCAATCCCACCACAATCGCCAATGTAAACGACACCAGTGTTCCCAGCAAAAAGTACTCGGCTCTTTGGTTTCCTTCGTGCTGTATTT
Source organism: Bacteroidota bacterium (assembly GCA_030695265.1). Classification (GTDB taxonomy): domain Bacteria; phylum Bacteroidota; class Bacteroidia; order Bacteroidales; family Prolixibacteraceae; genus Aquipluma. The sequence continues at coordinate 4,968 of JAUYTA010000879.1, read as the reverse complement.
CACTAAAGCGGAAAACCGATTTGGCGGCTACCAAAAAACCGATTGCCTGAATTTGTCCGGTGGTTACAAATATTACAATGAGTATTCGTTCAAATATTCCAATCCAGGCAGAGGCATTCAATTGCACCGCGTTACTTTCTGATTTTGTAACTGATTTTAGAAACATCCCGGTCAAAATTCCAAGCGGGTTGGTTATCAGGATAAAACCACTTGCATAAATCCAGAAGTGTAATAGGTTTTCAGTAATTGTAATTTCGGTTAAAAATGAGGCCAATACCCAAAGTATTCCAATGTGCAGCAACTGATCGGCCAGAAAAACCCACATGGTTTGTTTTACTTTCGATTTTACAACATCAATCACATAGTGAGTTAAAAAGATGAGCGGCACAAACCACCAAAGTTTTAATTCCAGGGTAAAAACCACCGGAAGTATGGATGCAATCAATGTATGAAGGATCAATTTCTTCGATTTCCAGCCATTTTCCTTTTTATGAGATACCCAACTTGCAGGTTGCAGCCAAAAATCGGCAACCAGATGACCGGCAAACATTGGAAAAAATAAACTAATCAGTGTATCCATAATTTTGATTAATCAGGGTTTTGTATCGCTTCAAAAATCTTTCAATTGTATGCCAATTGGCTGTCTTGAGCGATTTGCTCACCGCAGGTTGGCTAATATCTAAAATCTTTGCAATTTCGGATTGATCCATTCCCTGAAGTTTATAATAAATAATATTGGATTGAATTTTCGTGAAACCATTGATAATTATATCAGCAAAAAAACAATTTGTTTCAAGTTCATCATTTAAAAAAGGATCTTCAGTCTGAACCAATAAATTCAATTTTCTGCTCTTTAACTGATCGAGATTTTTGCCGGAAATTTCAAATGCTGAACCTGTTGAAAACAAAACATTTTCATTCAAAGTTGAAACCTGCCCAATTCCAACAGAAACACGAACGTCGTTTTTTTCATGAATCCGCTTCATCTCAATTCGAATTTTGATTGCAATATCAAGTGCATCAACTGGTTTTGTTGCCAGTTGAAAACTATCTCCCCTGTAAAATTGAGGAAGAATCAGAATCCGCTCATCTCCTAAAGATTCTATTTTCTGCTGATATTCTTTTAACTCGTCAGCCGACAATAACGACGATTCTATAATGTCGCAGGTAAGTACAGCTATTTTTTGATTTGGGTTCATCGTGCAAATATAACCAAAATAGGTTAATAATCAATTTATAACCTAAATAAGTTATATTTCAATTTATAACTCAATTGGGTTATATTTCAATTTATGAATTCTTAAGGTTATATCTTCTAATTTCATCCATACTTATTCTTCCCTCATAAATCGCTTTTCCGGTAATTACACCGGGAATGCCCATTTCGTCGAGTTCGTAAATATCTTTCATGCTGGCAATTCCACCGCTGGCAATCAGTCCTAGGTCAGGGAATTGAGACATGATTTCTTTGTATAAATCGATGCTAGGACCGGTTAACATGCCGTCGCGGGCAATGTCCGTAGAAATTACTTGTCGAATTCCTTTGCTGGTATAGCTTTCGATAAATTCAAGAATAGATAATTCAGAAACTTCCTGCCAGCCGCTCACCGCAATCATTTTATCTTTGGCATCGGCGCCAAGAATGATTTTCTCCGGGCCATAAGTTTCAATCCAGTGAAGGAAAGTTTCGCGGTCTTTTACGGCAATGCTGCCTCCGGTGATTATTTTTGCTCCGCATTCGAATGCAATTCGCAGGTCTTCGTCCGATTTCAGTCCGCCACCAAAGTCAATTACCAAATTGGTTTTCGAAGCAACCAATTCCAATACTTTGTGATTGACAATGTGTTTGGCTTTGGCGCCATCCAAATCGACCAAATGCAAACGGGTAATTCCGGCATCTTCAAACATTTTGGCCACTTCGAGCGGATTCTCGTTGTACACTGTTTTCTGAGCGTAATCGCCTTGTGAAAGGCGAACACACTTGGCGTCGATAAGGTCTATTGCCGGGATAATGGTGATCATAAAAGGCCTCCCCCAGCCCCTCCGAAGGAGGGGAGAAAAAAAACCTCACACAAAGCCTCCCGATAAACCGGGACAGGTCCTACAAAGGAAAGGGAGCTAACGCGCTGCATATTATTAAAAATTTTATTCATCATTTAGTGTTTTGATAATCGCTCTCTTTTCCCTCCCCTTCGGGGAGGTTAGGAGAGGCTTCATAATTTTAAAAAGTTCTCTAAAATCCTTGCGCCAACCGTTCCGCTTTTTTCAGGATGAAACTGGGTGGCGTAAAAGTTATCGCGGTGCAACGCTGCACTGAAAGGATTGATGTAATTGCAAACAGCGGCAGTATGCTCGCCCACCGCAGCATAATACGAATGCACAAAATACACATATTGCTGGTCGAGCGAGGGATCGAAAATGCCGCTTTTCAGCTGGCTGATACTATTCCAGCCCATGTGCGGAACCTTGGTTATAAATTCCTTTCCTGGTTCCGGGATGAAACGTTTGACTTGTTCGTCGAAAATCCCCAAACAAGGAGTATCATTTTCTTCTGAATAGCTGCACATCAATTGCAAGCCCAGACAAATGCCCAAAACCGGTTGTTTCAATTCCGGGATGAGTTGATTCAGTCCTTCTTTTTTCAGGAAAGCCATGGTGGTACTCGCCTCTCCCACTCCGGGAAAGATCACTTTATCGGCTGCCCTGATTTTTTTGTGGTCACCGGTAATTTCGGCAATAACTCCAAGCCTTTGCAAGGCATTGTTTACAGATTCGATATTCCCTGCGTTGTATTTGATGATTACGATATTCATTATAGATAATCTAAATTTTTCTAACTTTTTCGATGACAACGAAAGCTAAGTTATTGTAACTTTAATCAGAGTTTATTCGCATCTGGCGCGTTCTTCTAACGGTTAGGAACCCGGTTTCTCAATCCGGAGATGGCAGTTCGATTCTGCTACGCGCTACAATTTTCACTTCAATAAATTCGCAATCACCTTCTTCATTTCCTGAAATTCTTCTTTTTTGTAAAGTCTTGTCATATAGACAATCTTGCCGGTTTTATCGACAATAACGTTTCGCGTTACGCCGGCGCCTTTTTCAGCAAACTGATAAAAAATGCCACCCTTTGGATCAAGAGCTAATGGATAAGTCACCGGAATCTGTTTGGCAAATTTTTCGACAATGTCTTTGGGTTCGTCCATATCTATTCCGTATAAGGCAAAATTCTTGTTGTTTTTGTATTTCTTCCAGATTTCGGATTCGATGTGCGGCATTTCTTTCCGGCAAACCGAGCACCAACTGGCAGTAAATTGCAGCATCACCACTTTGCCTTTCAAATCGGCCATACGAATGGTTTTTCCGTCGGTTGTGGTTAAATCGAAATCAGGAACTTGTTGCCCGATTTTCACGATGTATCCGTATTCTGCAGGAATTTCCTTTACTGGGATTTGTGCCTGAACATTTACTGCCATGAGTAACAAAAAACAAGCTAAATATCTCATAATAAAAATTTTAATATCCAATAATCAATAACGAATATCCAATATCCAATATCCAAAGGCAGTACATCTACTTGGAACTTGAAACTTTGAACTTTGAACTAGTTAAACACCACCGTTTTGTTCTTATACACCAGCACCTTGCGCTGTAAATGTTTGAAAACGGCATGTGAAAGTACTATCTTTTCCAGATCACGGCCTTTACGCACAAGCCGTTCAACCGTATCGGTATGGTTGCAACGGGTTACATCCTGTTCAATGATTGGGCCGCCATCCAGATCGCTGGTCACATAATGACTGGTTGCACCTATTATTTTCACACCGCGTTCATAAGCCGCGTGATAGGGTTTTGCTCCGGCAAATGCAGGCAAAAACGAATGGTGAATATTGATGATCCGGTTCGGAAACCGGGCAACAAATTCAGGAGAAAGTACCTGCATGTAACGCGCCAGCACAATAAAATCGACCTCATGTTTTTCCAATAGTTCAACTTCAATCGCTTCCTGTTCGGCTTTGGTTTCGGAAGTCACCGGAATGTACTGAAATTCGATATCGAAGCGTCGGGCAACAGGTTCCAGATCCATGTGATTGCTGATGATTACCGGAATTTCAACATCCCATTCACCGGCAGTGTAGCGTGAAAGCATATCGAACAGACAGTGCGACATTTTTGAAACAAAAATGGCCATTCGCGGAATCTGCCGCGAAAAATGCAGGGAATAATTCATTTCGAGTTTGTCTGCAATCAACGTGTGAAAATACTCACTGATTTTTTCCGACGGAATGGCAAAACCATGCAATTCCCATTCGACCCGCATGTAGAAAATCATTTCTGCACGGTCAACATATTGGTCGAGATAAATAATATTCCCGTTGTTTCTGTTCAGAAATTCGGTAACAGTTGCCAGAATCCCTTGTCGGTCAGGGCAGTGAATCAGCAGAATCGCTGTATTCTTTTTTTCTCTTAGTGGCTTGATGCTCTTCATGATTATAGTGTTCCTTTTGTTGTTGGTAATTCAAAATTAAAAACATCTTTCCGTATGGCCATTTTGATGGCGCGGGCCAAGGCTTTAAAGATGCCTTCAATTTTATGATGTTCGTTTGTGCCTTCTGCCTGAATGTTCAGGTTTGACAACGAAGTATCTGAGAATGACTTAAAAAAGTGAAAGAACATTTCGGTTGGCATATCTCCTACTTTTTCTCTCTGAAAGTCGGCCTTCCACACAATCCACGGACGGCCGCCGAAGTCGATGGCAACCTGTGCCAGACAATCATCCATTGGTAAACAATAGCCATAACGTTCTACCCCACGTTTGTCGCCCAGTGCAAGTTTGAAGGCTTCTCCCAGCGCGAGGCCTGTATCTTCGATTGTGTGGTGTTCGTCCACTTCGAGATCTCCATCAACCTGAATGGTCAGATTAACTCCTGAATGGCGGGCAATCTGGTCGAGCATGTGATCGAAAAA
>JAUYTA010000794.1 GCA_030695265.1 Bacteroidota bacterium | reverse complement strand
GAACAGATTATTTCTACCAGCACAATGATTGATGAATCAACCAAAACCACAATGATTGCTGAAATTTCATCACGAATAATTCCTGAACTGACTCATGCCGCCGAACTGATCCCGATTGAGGAAAGCAGCATCGTAGCCCTCGATTGGATGAACGGTCGCCGTACACCGGATGCCAATCAGAATCTGAAGGGTGTAATTTCAGGCCTGAACTTGGGATCGGACGCGCCGCGTATTTTCCGCGCATTGGTTGAAGCAACTGCCTTCGGATCAAAAGCCATTGTCGATCGCTTTCTTAGTGAAGGTGTTCGTATTGATGGAGTGATTGCATTGGGCGGTGTGGCAAAAAAGTCACCTTTCGTAATGCAGATAGTATGCGATGTGCTAAACATGCCGATCAAGGTAGCCCGATCGGAACAGGCTTGTGCATTGGGTTCGGCGATGGCTGCATCGGTAGTTGCCGGAGTTTACCCAAACATTTCAGTTGCTCAGAAAAAAATGGGTGGCGGTTTCGAAACTACCTACTCTCCTATTCCTGAAAATGCAGCCAAATACCAAACGCTGTATGCCAAATACCTGAAATTAGGCGAAGTGATAGAGTTTGGGATGAAATAAAAACTCAAAAGAGTCAACTGGCAGATGTTTATTGTCGGTTGACTCTTTTTTGTTTTATGCAATTATAGGCTGCTTTATAATGTGTTTTCTGAAACCGCAGATGCAGTAAAATACAGCGGAATAAAGGAAATTTTTTGCCTGTCAGCTTTTCCATACTGAGAATCAGAGAATACAAAAGCCTCATCGACATTGGGGTAGGTTTCCAATAAAAGGTGCAGGCTTTTTAAACTTCCTCCTTTACCGCTTTTAACTTCTACAGGAATGATTTTACCATGCTTTTCGATCAGATAATCGGTTTCGGCATTGCTACTTTTTGCTTCCCTGGCCCAATAAAAAAGATCATTATTGGTATTTGCCAAAATCTCCTGACCAACAAACTGCTCGGCCATTGCTCCCTGGAAAACAGCTAACAGAGATGTTTTTGCATATTCCAGTGAACGCGATCCACCAAAAAAACTTCCCAATAATCCAACATCGAGCATAATGACTTTGAATTTTTTATCCGATGCACTGGCACCTAAAGGTAAGCCTGCAGGCGAAGCGTTTCTAACCTTTCTGAATAATCGTGCTGTTTCAAGCAAGTCGAATGCCTTTTTAATGGTAGGATTTGAATAACCTTCAGCCAAACCGGAATATTTAATTTGTTGCCCGACTTTTTGCGGAATGGAAGAAAGTACAGAATTTAGACAACCGGGGTCAATTCTGGGTGTGTACTTCAAAAAATCCTGCCGGAAAGTGGCCAGCAAATCAGATTGAATATTAAAAACTTCATTCAGACTTTGCGTTTCAACATAGGTTTTTACACTTTCAGGCATTCCACCCACAAAGAAATATTTTTTCAGTTCACCTATCAGCATAAGGTGAACGCTTTCAGGAACTTCTTTTGGGATATCATTAATGAGTTGAGCTGCCGGTTCATTTCCTGTTGCCATTAAAAATTCCTGAAAACTCATTGGATGCATGTTCATCAATTGCACTCTTCCCACCGGAAAAGAAATATTTCCAAGCGCAAATTCAAGTAATGAACCGGCTGCGATCACGTGTAAATCAGGCATTTGTTCGTAAAAATAGCGCAACGAGGCAATTGCATTGGGACATTCCTGAATTTCATCAAAAAACAACAAGTCCTTACCCGGAGTAATTCGTTTACCTGTCAGGATTTCCAACTCACCAACTATCCGGTTAACATCGTAATTGAGATCAAAAACCGAGTGCCAGTCAGTCCTCTTTTCAAAATTAATAATGTGAGTTATGCCTTCAAAATGGATATTCCCAAACTCATTGATTGTGTACGATTTTCCGGTCTGACGGGCTCCCCTTAAAATTAGCGGTTTACGCGTTGTGCTGTCCTTCCACTGCAACAATTTTGATGTGATTTGCCGTTTCATCCGTATATAATTTGTTCTTTAATTGCCGGATGGAACTCGCATGTGAGATATTCATCCATGTTTGTGTTTAACGAACATGCTCGTTTCATAATTTGCCGTTTCGAATAAGAACAAAAATACAAAATTTAAAAACACAATTGTATTTTTAAATATATATTTTAATATTACAACCCTATTTTTAAATTGAGTATTAAAAAAAACAAGGTTTATCACAAGACAAATTGCTATTCTATAATTAAAAAAACTCAAAAGAGTCAACCTCCAGAAAAATTCTGCGGATTGACTCTTTTTTATTGGATTGGCAAATTTTCCTTGCTAAACAATAGATTTTGCAAGCGTATCCGGAATATCAGTCTTATAATCAGACAATAAAGTATCCTTTAGAAAATCATTACTAAAGAGCGCTGCTGTTTCCTTCCGGAGCAATGAACTTCTGTATTCCATCCACTCCTTTGCCTTATTACCATACATATATTGAACTAATCCGGGAAAGGACCAGTCGGCATTTTTGCCCCAATGCTGGGTAAAGGCAATGTTGTTGGCTTTCAACACTTCAATAATCCGTGTGCAAAACTTTTGCAAACCAATGTTATTGTCCTTTGGGTTCCAAATCAATCCGTCAATTTCGAGCATGCAGGTTACCGGGAATTTAGTAAAAGCAAGCGTTGCACCCGATTGTTTCACAAATCGCATGGCATATATTCCCGGTATCGGACCTTCATTCTTTGCTAAATTGACCAATAATTCCAATGCTTTTGGCGAGTCTTTGTGATCAATCCCAACAGAACAGGCATAGGCAGGACCCTGAAAACCTGCATCCCAGAAAATTTCACTAAGGGTTCCGGTTACTTCCAAATCAACAGGTGGTAAAATAGATGTTTGTAATGCTTTTATAAGTTTCGGAATACTATTTTTAAAATTTTCAGCCATGTGGGCAAATAAAAGAATAAGGTCGCGGTAAACAGCAGTTTTAATTTTTGGAACCGGATCCGGATAATCACTTCGGTATGGCTTTTTATACATTATTTCCACTACATACTCGGGGTCGTTTACGTACGGATTAATAAATACCTTATAATGAAACGGACGGTTTGCTTTTCCATTTACATCGGTTTCTCCCGGAATTTTGAAATCCGAGTTTTCGAAGTCCATAGTTTGCGCAAGCTGCAATGCTTTTTCTTTCTTTATTTTTTTGACATAACGGTTTAACAAAAAACGATTTTCTACTTCTATCACAACACCATGTATGAAACCGAAAGAGCCCAGACTAACCAAAGCTGCATTGAATAAGCCATCATTTCTGATTACCCTGGCTTTGATGCGATTCGCAAATACATCATTCAGGGCTGGTTTAGAGTTCCGTTCCAAATAAACAATATCTTCAGCAGTCTCTCCGATTATAAGATTGATCCCAACTACGCTATCCTGAACAGAACCCACATCCCATGCTGAACCATGAACACCGGTAGATATGCAGCCTGCTATTGTTTGCCCGTTGCTGGCTCCGGTGACTTTTAACGATTTTCCCTGATCGAACAGGAAGTTGCTGATCTCTTTCATTACATTTCCACATTGAAAGAAAAATAAATTCTCCTGTGAAAAGCTTGAATTTGGATGCATCTCATCAGTCGATACAGCTCTTTTTAGGTTCATGGCTGCATTGAAGTGCATATTGTCTTTCTGGTGGGCAATGTGCGACATTGACCATGCTGAGCCATACGCCCTGAAACCCTGCTGACTATCCAAAGCAGATTTTATTAAGCGCTGAATTTCTTTTGCTGCATCGTTATAGCGATCTGTCACAGAAGGCATATTGCCCTTTTGTTCCAACGATGTTGAATACAATACTTTGGTTGGAAATGGTCCATTGTTATGAAAAGTATTCCAACTTCCAATTTCACGTTTGATAGTTGTTGCCATGTTAATCAGATTGTTTTAGACATACATATTTTACTTTCACCTGACGTTTCTTACCCAATGTAATTGCATTCAGCAACACGCCGCCAAAAGTTACACGGTATTCGAATGAGTAAAATCCCCCGGCTGCGCATTTCTCAATTAAATAAAATTCTCCCTCCTGAAGTTTTAATGTAATCGTTGTATCAATAACATTCACATTTTTCCCTTTGTAAAAATCGTTGGAAGTATTTATCGGGTCTGGCTCCGGTACGCCGTCCCTGCTAACGATGCGCACAGAGTAGCAGGAAGAAAGAAAAACAAGAAAAATGCTTGCCAGAAGTAACAAGCGAATTTTCTTTTGTTAGTAAACGCAGATGATTCCATATTCATCAATTTTCTGCTTATACCATTTTGTCAATTATACTCATCGTTTGAAACTGGTCGATTCCTTAAATATCGCAGTTATCAAAGAGTGCTTTTTAATGTCTGGGGAAAGAAACAAACTAATTTAAGATCTTTTATTCTTAAATACAACGGCATCAATGGAATAATTTCAATAGAAAAGTGATGTATGTTTTTTCACCATCCCTGCAACTGCCAAAAACATCATCATTGCAACTACCGCTCCGGCAATGAAGGAACCTTGCAGGCTTCCAATCGCATAAAATACGCCAATCAGCAATGGGCCAATGGTTTGACCAATGCGCAGAACCATGCTATTGACCGACATAAATGCTGCCCGTTCTTTTATGGATGCAAGACCAACCAATAAATTTTGAATGGAAGGAAGCAGTAACCCATGTCCGAGTCCGAAAACCATGACAGAAACTACTACCTGAACCCAGCTTTGACTGAACAGCAACGAAAGCATGGCCAGAAAATAGAAAGTGGTACCCAAAAGCAATATTGTCTTTGACCTGAATCGTTTATTAATCCGCCCCAGTTGAGAAGAAGTAGATGCGGTAACCAGCGACATGATTGACATCATCATTCCAATTTGAACAGACGAGGCCTGCAATCTTTCGGAAAGTAAAATTGGGAAATATGTCAGGTAAGCACCGTAAAGCAATACAAAAACCAACATATTGACCAGAAAAAGTCCCCAAACACTCGGTTGATTGATACTTTTCCAGATACGCAGGAAATATTCGCCGATTCCCTGATGGTCTTTTGGTTCCGGATTATTCAGGCCAAAAATGACAAAAATTGCGAGCGGAATTGCCAGCAAGGGCAAATAGAAAATGTATTGCCAGCCAAAAACAGCGATGAATCCGCCCAAAGCCGGATAAGCAGCCGTCCCTATGCTCAGGATACTGGCATTGTAGCCCATCAGCGCTGTTCGTTTTTCGCCCGAATATAAATCTCCGATCAGGGTAATGTTGATGCTCGAAAGACCCGCAGCCCCAATTCCTTCAATAAATAAAAATACCAGAAGCAAATGAAAATCACGCATAAACGAACACATGAAACCGCCAATTCCGAAGATAAAAAGTGAGGGAACCAATACCAGTTTCCGGCCAAAACGATCTGCTAAAATTCCGGATACCGGAGTCAAAAATATACCCGGAAGTGTGAAAGCTGCAATTAACCAGCCGACTTGTTGCGTGGAGATTCCAAAGTATTTGATGATTCCAGGGAAAGCCGGAGTGATGCTTGAAATTCCCATCACGGCAATCAGGGTAATACCAAAAATGATAATCATGTTTTTCCCGATGCCGGACGAGCGCAGATTGGTCATAATTTTGGTGAATTGAGACATTTGTATTGCTAAAGTAGCAATTTAACGGCTCATCATTCTCCTTTTCATTTCCTGCAATACTTTTTTTCGTAATTCAGCCTCGGTCTGGTAAAGTTTGATGATTTGTTGCGGCGTAAGTATCGTTCTGAATTCCTTGTAATACTTTTCACGAATAGAAATCAATTTATGGGCAGTTTCTAACTGACTAACAATCAAACGCTCAGCTTCTTCAGAAGAAAGGCTGTCGGCATCAACTTTCATCAATCTGGCCAGATTACGAAAATCAATCCCGGAAATTTCACGTTCGTATTTCACGTAAATTGGACGAAACTGCTCAAAAATGGCCTGATCGAGTTTTAACTCCAGCCTGATTTCACGCATTTTTGCCTGGGTCATCCGCTCGCGCAGTAATGGAAAACGATCAGGATTTTGCGATTGTGCATTCAAACTGAAAAACAGGCTTAAAACAAAAAGCAGGCTTGAAAATATAGGTTTCATTTCAAATAATTTTAATAGGTTATTGTGCTGATTCACTTATAAACGGATCAGTTTTAAACATGGCGGCCAATTGCATCAATTCTTCGTCAGACAAATCGGCCAGAACATCATCAATTTCTTCGTCGTCAGTTTCTTCTGCAATTATCTTCTCAGAAACTTTTTCAGAACCAGTTTTCCCAATTTCAGTAACAGTTATTTGTTTGGTTATTTCCTGATTTTGAATTAATTGTTGTTCAACTGGTGTATTATCCATCACTATCGGATTAATTTCCAGCTTTTTATCATGATCAGGAATAAAATAACCGAGGAAAAATACAGCTGCCAGCGAGGCTGCAACAGCAACTGTTCGCCAGATCATTATTTTATTTTTGCGAAGTTGTTCTCTTTGTTTTGCTTTCAGAAGTGTTTTTTCCGAAACCTTTTCAAAAAAACCGGCAGGTATTTTATAGGGCACATTTTTCCTAATTTCGTGAAATTCATTACTTTCGTCCATGTTCATTTGTTTCAATTTTGAAATTTACTGTTTAAGCATGATCTATCAGGTACTGTTTGATCTTTTCACTTGCATAATGATAGTTAGTTTTCAATGAATTCACCGAAGAATTCAAAATTTGGCCAATTTCATCATAACTTAGTTCATCGTAATACCGCAGGTTAAAAACAATCCGCTGCTTTTCAGGAAGCTGAAGAATAGCTTGTTGAAATTTGAACAAAATGGCATCACTGTTCTCCGAATCGGTTTCAGAAAGTTCACCTGACATTTCTTCAGCTATTGAACCTGAATTCTTCACCAATTTCTTGCTTTTCCTGAAATGCCTGATGCACTCATTGGTCGCAATGCGGTATAGCCAGGTATAAATTTTACTATCTCCTTTGAATGAACCTGCAAACCGGTAAACCTGAATAAATGTTTCCTGCAAAATATCCTCAGCATCCTCGTGCAATACTACCAACCGCCGGATGTACCAGTAAATTGGCTCTTTATAAATCTCCATCAATTGCAAAAAACCTTTATCTTTAGTGGCCGGATTCTTTATCATCAAAAGAATACGTGCATCAACTGTTTCGTTCATCAATAATGTCATGTTACTTTTGGATGCAGAAAATTACCGAAAGTTAAATTCTATACCTGAAAATTTCCCAATAAGTTCGTATTTATTTTTTTGTCATCACAATAATGCGTACCTGTTTCTTTAATCGAAATTTTAGAAAATTATATTTTACTTAGTCAATTTTTTTCAAAAATAATTTGAATCTGCTTTTAACTTTTTAGTATTGAAAGCATCTTATGGATATACATTTTAAAACTTTTTAAAATTATGCCTTATGAAACGATTAAAAACGCTTTTTGCTTTAAGTCTGTTACTTATTGCATTCAATTCTTGCCAGAAAAATGAAGTTACTCCTGTTTTTGATGAAACTACCTTGAGTCAGCAGGAAACACAGGCAGAGTTAGTTCTGGCTGAAGTTGATCTGTTGGTTGACGAAGCTTTGGATTTAAATTATGGATTCCTCAAATCGGCAAACATTGAAAGCTCAGTTTATTTGAATGATTGCCCGGTAATTACCGTTAATAGAACTGCTTCACCACAGGTAATGACCATTGATTTTGGAACTTCCTGCACCGGAAAAGATGGAAAAATCCGTTCAGGAAAAATAATCGTTATCTCAACCGCGTTTAACACATTCCCTTCTGTAAGAACTAAATCGTTCGACAATTTTAGTGTTGACGGTAAAAAAATTGCAGGTAGTGTTGTTAAGACGATTTCAAAGGATCAGGAAAATAATATCCGCACCGCACAAATTCAGGAAGACATAACCATTTCTTTTCCTGATGCCGGAGGAACTGCAAAAAGAATCGCCAACCTTACCCGCCAGTATCAGCGAAATACCCTGGCAAACCGCGAAGATAATCAGGTTGTAAGTTGGGGAACTGTTGAATTCACTCGTGTTTCAGGAGTAAAAGTAACTAAAACGATCACGGCAGAGAAACCACTGGTTTTCAAAGCTGCATGTCATCATATTGTTAGCGGAATTGTTTCGTTTACAACCAGCAACAATCGAAGCTGGACCATTGATTATGGCAATGGTGACTGCGACAACAAGGCAACGCTTACTATTGGAGATAAAACCAAAGAGATCGTGATCCGATAACGACTGATCAGACCAGGATTTTCTTCAGATTCATTACTTACCGTACCGTTTTCCCCACAAACTTTTCAGTCTTTCGAGGATTTTTACCTCAAGCGGATTGTTTTGCGGCGTATAAAAACGTTGGTTTTTAATTTCTTTCGGAAGGAAATCCTGTTCTGCAAAGTTGTTTTCATACGAATGGGCATATTTGTATTCTTTGCCGTAACCCAGTTCTTTCATCAACTTGGTAGGTGCATTGCGGATGTGCAACGGAACCGGCAAATCACCGGTTGCTTTTACCAAGGCAATGGCTTCGTCGATTGCAGAATAGGCAGAATTGCTTTTGGGCGAAGTTGCAAGGTAAATGGCGCATTGCGAAAGGATAATCCGGGCTTCGGGATAGCCGATTTTATGCACTGCATCGAAAGTGCTTTGAGCCAGCAGCAAGGCATTTGGATTTGCCAGTCCAATATCTTCGGCTGATAAAATCAACATTCTGCGTGCAATAAATTTTACATCTTCGCCACCTTCAATCATACGCGCCAGCCAGTAAACCGCCGCATCGGGGTCGCTTCCGCGCATACTTTTTATAAAAGCCGAGATAATGTCGTAGTGCATTTCCCCGTTTTTATCGTACATGGCCATGTTGTTCTGAAGCCGGTCGATTACCTTTTCATTGTTTATTGTAACCGTCTCATTTTCTTCTGAATTGACCATCAATTCCAGAACGTTCAGCAATTTCCGGGCGTCTCCTCCTGAGAAACGAAGTAGTGCCTCATCCTCTGCGATCAAAACGGTCTTTGTTTT
>JAUYTA010000792.1 GCA_030695265.1 Bacteroidota bacterium | reverse complement strand
TTGCCGATATTGATGGGGGCATATCCCTGCGCGAGTGAATGGCCAAACAAATACCTTCTGGAATTTCCTCCGGCGATCAAGGTCCTGAATGCATTGTCAGCAATATTCTGGTTCCCGACCTGTCCCCAGCCCAGGCGTATTTTCAGATCATCAACATTTCGCGACATTGAACTTTCAGAAAAAAATTTCTCGCTGGAAATTCTCCAACCAACTGACATTGCAGGAAAATATCCCCATTTTTCGCCACCCGTAAATTTGGAAGAGCCATCGGCCCTGGCTGAAGCGGTAAACAGATATTTGGACTGGAAGGAATAATTGATACGCCCCAAATACGAAATCAGTGCATAATCGGATATGTCGCCCTGAACATTCGGATCGGTTGTAGCAGCGCTCAGATACCTGAGATAGTCATCGTTTCCGGGAACATTCCGTTTCGAAGCCTGAATAATATCGAAGTTACCGGCCTCGGCAGTCATCCCAAGTAAGGTTGTAAAGTCGTGGCTGTTATTGAATGTGCGCTTGTAGGTAAGCATATTTTCGAACACCCAGTCGAAATTTTTGCCTGATTCTTTTACTACCTGATTAATGTCGTTTTTCGAATCAGAGTCCATCCAGTATGTTGGGAGAAAATTATCGAAATCGGAACGACGACTGTCTATTCCGTAGTTAGAACGATACGAAAGGTTTTTGGATAATTCGTACTGAAATGAAATGTTACCGAAGAAGCGAAGCTGTGTCCATTTGTTCATCGAACGTCCGATCTGCGCTACCGGATTGAATTTATTGCTGTAAATGGACTCGTACCATCTGGAGAATTCGCCATATTTAACGCGTATCGGATCACTCAATGGCCGTTCGCCCCCAGAAGTAACCGGATCGAGAACAATGGACGTAAAAACTATTCCACCATCGAGATCGTCTTCCTGTATGGTGAGCCTTCGTGCCTGACTGATGTTTGTATTAAAGGCGATTTTTACTTTTGTGGAAAGCTGATATTCGTTGTTTACCCTGAATGTAATCCGGTCGAATTCAGATCCTTTGATAGTCCCATCCTGATTCAGTGCAGAAATGCTCATTAAATAACGGTTTACTTCAGATCCGCCGGAAATGGAAAAATGGTGGTTCTGTACAAGCGCCTTGCGGGTAATGAGATTCCACCAGTTGGTGCCACCCGTAAATGAGTTGGGATCTTTAAAATCTTCAATGTATTTATATGCATTGTTGCCCTCAATGTTGTTCCCGTTTGTTACAGCCAGATTGTGGATGCTTGCAAACTGTTTACTGTCGCCCATTTCAGGATTTTTCCAGACATCGTTTATGCCAATGTACGAATCGACTGTGATTACAGGGTTTCCGGGGTTCCCTTTTTTTGTATTGATCAGGATTACACCGTTTGCGCCACGGTTACCATAAATAGCAGTTGCTGAGGCATCTTTAAGTATTTCAATATTGTCAATATCTCCTACATTCAGAAAACGGATGTCATCCGTCGGGATCCCATCGACCACAAACAACGGGTTATTGTTGTTTACCGTACCAATTCCACGAATCCGGATGGAAGTACCCCCACCCGGCGATCCCGATGTGGAAGTAATGAGCACACCGGCAGCTTTTCCCTGTAAAGCCTGGTCAATTCCTGTAACCGACATTCGGCGGACCCCGTCAACCTCTATTGAAGTAATTGCCCCGGTCAGGTCCGATTTACGCTGATCGCCATAACCAATGACGACTACCTCATCAACGTTTAAAATTTCAGGAGTAAGGTTTACATTTACCTGCGCTTGTTGCCCAACAACTACCTCCTTTGTTTTCATGCCGACAAATGAAAACACCAAAGTGTCGGCATTCATAGGAAGTTCAATCTGGTAATATCCTTTTCTATCGGTAATTGTTCCGGTGTAAGTATTTTTTATAATTAC